>JBOHBD010000221.1:0-13588 GCA_050698195.1 Gaiellaceae bacterium | reverse complement strand
AAGCTCGGGTGGTCGTCGACGATCAGCACGGTGTGGGCCACAGGCTCATGGTGGCAGACCGGGGCTCGCGGCGGCCATACGGTGAACCGCACCCTCTCGGGCGAACGTATGTTCTTATCATCCTGTACTTCTTGCAAAACACTTGTAACGCTTGCCAAATGGTGCTAGCTTCTCCCTCAACTTCAAGGTGAGACTTGGGCGAGTCGTGACGGAGACGCTCGGCCCGAGAAACCGCTCAACGACGCCGCAGGCAACGGGGGTACGCGATGGCCGCTCGCACCGCTACAGCACCGAAGACCGCGCAGAAAGTTCAACGAGAGCTTGAAGACCTGCAACTGGTTCTCAAGGCCAGGAACGGGAGTACGGAGGCGCTCGACGGCCTGATGCGCAAGTACGCCGGGTTCGTTCGCCTGAAGGCGAGCTCGTACTTCCTCGCCGGCGGTGACGGTGACGATCTCGTCCAGGAAGGGATGATCGGCCTATACAAGGCGGTGCGTGACTTCCGGCCGGACAAGGAGACGTCGTTCCGCAGCTTCGCGGAGCTGTGCGTCACGCGGCAGATCATCACGGCGATCAAGACGGCGACCCGCTACAAGCACTCGCCCTTGAACACCTACGTCTCGTTCAGCCACACCCCGGCCGGCCAGGACTCCGAGGGAGACTGCACGCTCGGCGACGCACTGCCCGGGCCGAGCGTCGACGACCCGTCGGTCTGCGTCATCTCCACCGAGGAGCTGCAGAGCCTCGTCTTCTGCCTCGGTTCCGGGCTCTCCCAGCTCGAGTCCGAAGCGCTGCGCCTGTACCTCGAGGGCAACTCGTACGAGCAGATGGCCGAGGATCTCGGGTGTGACACGAAGACGATCGACAACGCCCTGCAGCGGGTCAAGCGAAAGATCCTGGCGCACCAGAAGACGCGCGAAGTGCTCGCGTAGAACAGCCGTTCATACGTGTGGAAGCCGGAGGAGGGACTCGAACCCACGGCCTTCGCATTACAAATGCGCTGCTCTACCAGCTGAGCTACTCCGGCGTACCCGGATCGTAGACCCGCCCGCCGGGAGTCGCGCGGTCCCGTGCGTCTAGACACTGCTTTTCCGCTTCGGCAGGTGCATAATCGCGCGATGCCGGCGACGCAAGGAACGGAGGCCGAGCGGATCTCAGCGGATCGCGCGCGCTACGTCGCTCCGGCGGTCTCGACGCCCGGCCTCGTCGTCGCCCAGGCCGAGGGCGCACGGATCACCGACGTCGACGGACGCTCGTTCATCGACTTCGCGGGCGGTATCGGCTGTCAGAACACCGGCCATCGCCATCCCGCCATCGTCGAGGCGGTCAAGGAGCAGGCGGATCGGTACCTGCACCAGTGCATCATCGTCGGGACGTACGAGCCGTACGTCGCCGTCTGCCGCCGCCTGGCGGAGCTCTCCCCGTGCGGTAAAGGCGAGCAGCGTTCCGTGCTCGTGAACTCCGGAGCCGAGGCCGTCGAGAACGCTGTCAAGATCGCGCGCGCGGCCACGGGCCGGCCGGCGGTGGTCGTGTTCGAGTACGCGTTCCACGGCCGCACGCTGCTCGCGATGACGATGACGAGCAAAGTGAAGCCGTACAAGGCCGGCTTCGGGCCGTTCGCGCCCGAGGTCTACCGCGCCCCGGCTCCCTACCCGTACCACGGCGTCTCGGCCGACGACGCGATCGCCGCGCTCGAGCGCCTCTTCGAGGCCGACGTGGACCCGTCCGCGGTCGCGTGCGTCGTGCTCGAGACCGTGCAGGGCGAAGGCGGGTTCATCCCGATGCCTCCGGACTACCCCGCGCGGCTCCAGGAGCTGTGCCGCGCGCACGGGATCCTCTACGTCGCGGACGAGGTCCAGTCCGGCATCGGTCGCACGGGGAGGATGTGGGCGATCGAGCACTACGACGGCGTCGAGCCGGACCTCCTCGTCTCGGGGAAGTCCATCGGCGGAGGCCTCCCACTCGCCGCGGTGACCGGGCGCGCCGAGATCATGGACGCGGTCCCCTCGGGCGGGCTCGGCGGCACGTTCGGCGGCAACCCGCTCTCGTGCGCCGCTGCGCTCGTCGTCCTCGACACCGTGTCGGACGGGGCGTTCCTGGCCGACGCGCGGGAGCTCGGGAAGACGCTACGCAGGCGTATCGACGCCATCGCGGCGCGACACGACAGCATCGGAGAGGTGCGCGGTCTCGGACCGATGCTCGCCTTCGAGTTCGCGGAGCGCTCCCCCGAGCGCGCGCAGGCGGTCACTGCGGCAGCTTTCGAGCGCGGGCTCGTGCTCCTCTCCTGCGGGCTCTACGGGAACGTGATCCGCCTGCTCCCTCCGCTCACGATCGCTCCGGACGAGCTCGACGAGGGTCTTGCGATCCTGGAGGAGTCGGTTGCGGCGTGACTCCGTGCCAGACGTCCGTGCCCCGGCCTGACGAAGAGCTTCGGAGACGTCGTCGCGGTGGACGCGATCGACCTCGACATTTCGCCGGGTGAGTTCTTCACGATGCTCGGGCCGTCCGGCTCGGGGAAGACAACGACCCTCCAGATGATCGCCGGCTTCGAGATTCTGGATGCCTGCAGGACGGAGCCCACCTCGACGCAGGCGCCGTTCTCGTCCGGCAAGTGGAAGTCGAGACGCTTGCGGCTGAGATCCAATCCGGCGTACAACCTCGCAGGGGCCTCCCTTCGTCTCGTAGAGGGCGCGCGGAGCATGACTCCGCGGGAGGCCCTCCTTCATTGCATTCCTAGGAGCTGGCGGCGACGCCGGTGCTGATCGGGCAGGAGACGCCGGTGCCGCCGAGCCCGCAGTAGCCGTTCGGGTTCCGCGCCAGGTACTGCTGGTGGTACCCCTCGGCGTAGTAGAACGGGCCGGCTGCAGCGATCTCGGTCGTGATGCTTCCGTACCCCGCGCGCTTCAGCTCCTGCTGGAAGCGATCGCGCGACACGAGCGCGGCGTCACGCTGCGCGTCGGTCGTCCAGTAGATCGCAGAGCGGTACTGCGTGCCGACGTCGTTCCCCTGTCGCATGCCCTGAGTCGGATCGTGCCCTTCCCAGAAGATCCGGAGCATCTCGTCATAGCTCGTCAGCGCGGGATCGAACACGGCGAGCACGACCTCCGCGTGACCTGTCGCGCCGGAGCAGACCTCCTCGTACGTCGGGTTCGGCGTGAACCCACCCGCGTACCCCGCCGCGGTCGTATGGACGCCGGGCGCCTGCCAGAACATCCGCTCGGCGCCCCAGAAGCAGCCCATGCCGACGATCGCCTGCTCGGCTCCGTCGGGAAACGGCGGGATCAACCTCGTTCCGAGGACGAGGTGGGTGCCGAGCTCCTCGAGTGAAGCGTCGCGGCCGGGGAGCGCGGTCTCCGGCGTCGGCATCGACACATGCTTGCGAAGCAGGAAAGCCATTTCCCGCGTAACGGTACCGGCAGCGGGAGCTGAGGGAAGATGAGGCTCTCCGCGCTCGTCTTGGAGGTAGGTCATATCGACGGAAGGAGTCGTGTGCCATGACGACCCAGCAGGTCATCGAGCTCGTGGAGCGACTGGACCGGGACAACGACTTCACGAGCGCCTTGGAGGGCGATCCCATCGCAACTCTTCGAAGCGAGGGCTTCGACGAGCTGGTGGCGGCTACCGAGCGGGATCGCGATCGCATCGGCGAGCTCGTCGACCGGATCTACCGCGACGACGAGTTCCGAACGAGAGTCGAGCACGACCCGACAGGAGAGCTGATCGGCTGGGGCCTCCCGGAGTTCGCGATCGAGCCTGTCCTCCTGCTCGCAGGCGCTCCCGACGACGTGATCGAGCGAGCGACGGCCGACGTCGAGGCGCACCTGTCCGCGAAGAGCCCGGTGACGGTGGCCGCGGTGGCGGCGGTTCTCGGGACACTCGCGTTCGCCCAGCAGGCGACAGCAAGCATCCAGTCGGCGCAGGCGACCCCTCAGGCGACGGCGCAGGTCAGCCCGCAGCTCACGGCGCAGGTCAGCCCGCAGCTCACGGCGCAGGTGCGCCCGCAGACCAAGGCTCAGGTCAGCGCGCAGGCGAGCTCCCAGGTCGCGCCGCAGGCGAAGGCGCAGTGGCACGGCATCCAAGCGCAAAGTGCTTCGGCCCTGGCGTCGTTTCTGCGCACCCACACGATGGGGCTCTAGAGCCTTCGCCACGCACCCGCCGGCGGGCAGGTGGTCGGTCCGTCAGGGCTCGACCGCTGCTTCCCAGCCGTCGTACTCGCCGCGGAACTCGATCGCGATCTCCTCGAACCAGGCGCGAAACGCCTCGACCGTGTCGGCGCCGACGATCCGGTATCCCTCGGCCCGCACCGACCACTCCGTGATCGTCCCGTCCGGCGGCGTCAGCGTCGTGTCGTAGCCTGCCCTTCCGATCTCCTCGGCCGCCCTGCGTGCGTCCGCCTCGTTCGAGAAGTAGAGGACGTGGATGACGTGTCGCGGCTGCGAGAGATCCGCCCCGCGGCCCAGTAGCTGGCGAATCACGATCCGGTCAGCGTCCGCGGTGCTGTCGGGCGCCTTCCCTCGGAGCAGCCGATCGAGGAAGCTCATGCGGCGGTGGCCTCTCTCCAGGCTCTGGCGTATCCGACGTGTTGCGGATCGGCGTCCCCGCCGAAGTCCGCGTAGACCTTCTCCACGTTGAGGCGGTGCAGCGTCCCGTCCCCGTCCGACCGGCGGCGTGCGATACGGACGCACGCCGCGACGGTCTCGTCGAGCGACAACCCTGCGGCGACGGCCTCTGTGACTCCGGCGCGGAGCTCGGCGAGGTATGTCCGATCGTCGTCGAGCCGACGGCGGATCTCGCCCGCATCGCCGGTGGATGTCCCGTGCCCGGGGACGAGCCGCCGGATCTCGAGCTCGGCCAACCGCTCGAGGGTCTGCTCGTGCTCGTCGAGGCCGTCGATCACCGACGGGATCTCCACATCGCTCAGCACGTCCGCGGCCCAGAGCGCGCCGCTCTTCGGTTCGTGGATCGTCAGCATGCTCGCGGCGTGACCCGGGGCGTGTGCCAGGCGCAGCTCGAGCTCGCCGACCTCGAGCGCGAGCTCCTTCTCGAACGTCTCGTCGGGAAGCGGTGGCTCGAACGGATGCTCGCGCGTGACGCCCGCGTGCTCCTCGAGCTGCGCGAGCATGACCCGGATCCCTTCGGGGTCGAGCTCGTCCGCGTACGCCGCGTGCGCGACGATCCGCGTCGGCGGCAGATGCTCCGGGCCGAGAACGTGGTCCCAGTCGGCGTGCGTGAGCACGATGAAGCGTGTCTGCGCTCCGCGGAGCTCGCCCGCGAGTGCCGCGACCTCGTCGGCCAGGATCCCCGGATCGACGAGACACGCCTCTCCTCGAGACACGAACGCGCCGGCGTTGTAGTGCATGAACCTGCTCTGACGTGTGACGAGAGTCATCCGATCTCCGTCCCGGCGAGCGCCTGCTCGAGGTCGTCCCACAGCGCCTCGGAGTCCTCGAGCCCGACCGACAACCGGAGGAGCCCCGCCGGGACGCGATCGCCCTCCCAGCGGGAGCGAGCCTCGATCCGAGACGTCACGCCGCCGAGGCTGGTCATGTTCGCGATCAGCCGCGTGCGCGTCTCGACGCGACGTGCGGACCCCGCGTCAGCGACGTCGAACGAGAGGAGCGCGCCGAAGCCCGGGTAGCGAACCGTGGCGACCGCGGGGTGCGAGCTCAGTCGTTCGACGATCGTGCGAGCGCTCTCGGTCTGACGGGCGACGCGTACCTCGAGCGTTGCGAGGCCGCGCAGGAGCAGCCACGCGACGTCTGGCGCCGCGACCGCTCCGGTCCGCGATCGGAACGCGCGCACGCGCGCCGCCCTCTCCGGATCGGCGAAGACCAGTGCGCCGACCAGCGCGTCGTCGTGGCCGGCCAAGAACTTCGTCGCTGAATGGAGGGCGATGTCGCACCCCTGTTCCAGCGGCTTCACATGGAGCGGAGTCGCCGCGGTCGCGTCGCAGACCACGGTCGCCGGATGCGCCGCCGCCGCGGCGAAGTCGGGCATCGTCAGGAACGGGTTGGAAGGTGCCTCGAGCCAGACGAGGTCCACGTCCGGCGGCGGCGGGCCGGTCTGGTCGAACTCGACACGACCGAGATTCCAGCGTGCAAGCTCCTCGAAGAGGGCGCCCGTCCCGTAGTAGGCACCCTCCGCCAGGCCGACCGTTCGCCCGGGGCCGAGGAGAGCGAGGACGACGGCAGTCGAGGCCGCCGCGCCCGACGCGAAGAGCAGGCACTCGCCACCGTCTAGCTCTCCGAGCGCGCGCTCTGCCTCGGCGACGGTCGGGCTCGAAAAGCGGGCGTACGAGAACTCGCCCGGCTCTCCGTCCTCGTACGGCCACGTCGTCGAGCGGTCGAGCGGGACGGAGCCTCCCACGGCTCGACTCTAGTGCCTCAGCCCGAAGCGTGAAACCTTCGATACGGTTCCTGTCCCTCGACGTGTGACGAGTTCGTGCCGAACTTTCCACCGTTAGGCTCCGCGCCGGTGGCCGAGACGCACGACACGACCGAGGCGAAGCTCCGCTGGCTCCAGGAGCTCCAGGAGAAGTCGCTCCACGCCGCGAGCGAGAAACACGTCGAGCGGCAACGGGAGCGAGGGAAGCTGCTTGCTCGCGAACGCCTCGAGAAGCTCCTCGACGCCGGCTCGTTCGTCGAGCTCGACCGTTTCGTCCGCCATCGGGAGGTCGAGTTCGGCATGCGCGAGAACCGGCCGTGGGGAGATGCGGTCGTCACCGGCTACGGGACGATCTTCGGCCGGAGAGTCTTCGTCTTCTCCCAGGACTTCACCGTGTTCGGCGGATCGCTCTCCGAGGTCTTCGCCGAGAAGATCTGCAAGGTGATGGACATGGCCCTCAAGTACGGGTGTCCCGTCATCGGGATCAACGACTCCGGAGGCGCGCGGATCCAGGAGGGCGTCGTCTCCCTCGCGGGGTACGCCGAGATCTTCTGGCGGAACGTCCAGGCCTCGGGCGTCGTCCCGCAGATCTCGCTCGTCATGGGACCGTGCGCGGGAGGCGCCGTCTACTCGCCCGCGATCACCGACTTCGTGCTGATGGTCGAAGGGACCTCGTACATGTTCATCACGGGTCCCGACGTCGTGAAGACGGTCACGAGCGAGGACGTCAGCTTCGAGGAGCTCGGGGGGGCAGCGACCCATGCGACGAAGTCCGGGGTCGCGCACTTCACCGCTCCCGACGAGGAGACCTGCCTCGAGGAAGCCCGCTACCTCCTGTCGTTCCTCCCCCAGAACAACCTGGACCCGCCGCCGTACGCTCCTCCGGCGGACCCCGTCAACCGGGAGGACCCGTCACTCGACACGATCGTCCCGGACAGCCCCGGAAAGCCCTACGACATGAAGCACGTCGTCGAGCGCGTCGTCGACGACGGCGAGTTCCTCGAGGTCCATCCGCACTGGGCCGAGAACATCGTCTGCGGATTCGCGCGGCTCGGAGGCCACTCGGTCGGCGTGGTCGGAAACCAGCCCGGCGCGCTCGCGGGAGTGCTCGATATCGACGCGTCCGTGAAGGCGGCGCGGTTCGTCCGCACGTGCGACGCGTTCTCGATCCCGCTCGTGACGTTCGTGGACGTGCCGGGATTTCTCCCAGGGACGGCCCAGGAGTGGGGCGGGATCATCCGCCACGGTGCGAAGCTCCTGTACGCGTATGCCGAGGCGACCGTCCCCAAGTTGACGGTGATCACCCGAAAGGCGTACGGCGGCGCCTACGACGTCATGTCCTCCAAGCACATCCGCGCGGACTTCAACGTCGCGTGGCCGACGGCCGAGGTCGCGGTGATGGGGCCGGAGAGCGCGGTCAACATCGTCTTCCGCAACGAGCTTTCCAACGCGGACGACCCGGACTCGAGGCGGCAGGAGCTCATCGCCGACTACAAGGAACGCTTCGCGAACCCCTACACCGCGGCCGAGCGAGGGTATGTGGACGATGTCATCGAGCCCCGTCGCACACGGCCCGTGCTGGTCTCCGCGCTCGAGACGGTGCTGACGAAGCGCGAGCCGAAGCCGAAGCGCAAGCACGGGAACATCCCGCTCTAGGTGGCCTCCGCGAGACGGCGCAGGCGCGCCGCGCGCTCGCCGTCCAGGTCGAAGGTCGAGTCCGCCGCCGGAAGGAGCTCCAACGCGTGTCGTGCCTGCTCGCGCGCGTCGGCGGTGCGGCCGAGAGCTGCGTAGTCCTCCGCCAGCTCCTCGTGAAACCACCCGTCGGGCCTGCCCTCGCGCTCGGCCCAGCGAACCGCATGCTCGAGCTGAGCGGCGGCCTCGGCGGGCCGCTCGAGCGCGCGCAGCGTCTTGCCGAGGGCGTACCGTGCGATCTCGATGGCTTCGCTCTGCTCCGGATCGCGCTCGCGCTCCCGGAGCGCGCGCTCGAACGCGTCGAGAGCGTCGTCGTACGCGCCCGCCTCGTAGTGCTCCCACCCGAGGTTGTTGAGCAGCGGGCCGAGCCAGTACCGGACGGACGCGTCGGCGGAGTCGACGAGCTCGAGCCCGCGCGCGGTCCAGGAGATGAAGCCGTCCCGGTCCGGCGCCGCGAGCGCGGCCATGTGCGCAGCATCGGCGGCAAGGTCGAGCTCACCGGCCTCGCTGGCAGCCTCGAACGCCGACTCGAAGAGCGGAAGCGCAGCCTTCCGGTCCCCACTCGAGCGCCGCAGCCTCCCTCGCTCGAGGTCGATCCGCACCTGCGCGGCCGGACTCTCCCCCGCCGAGGCTTCGGCGTCCTCGAGCACGCGCTCGCCCTCGTCGAAGTCGCCGCGCAACCCATGCACGCGCGCGATCTGAGTCAACACTTCCGCTCGAGGTCCGCCGTCGGCCTCCGCCGCGAGCCGATCCCGGAAGCGGCGCTCAGTGGCATCGAGATCGTCGAAGTCCCACAGAGAACGCAGGCGATCGGCCACCCCTGCACTCTATGGTCGTCGTCACGCGGGGACGAAGCCGGGGTCCACAAAGCCGCAGGCCGGCTCGTACCCGATCTCGGTGTAGGGATAGCGAGCGCCATAGCCCACCTGCGCGCCGGCGGCGGCCCGCCGCCGTGGTCGCGTCGCACGTTCGGACGCTTCCGTCCGCGGCTCGAGTAGGGTCTCCCCGATCGACATCGAAGCGAGCCCGCCGCTTTCCGACCGTGAGCTCGACGGCCTGCTCGCGGAGCTCAGGCGTGCCGGCGTCGCGCTCGACGCCGTCCCCGAGAGCCATCGGAGCGCGTGGCGCCGCGCGGCTGCTCGCGAGTCGGTCGACTCCCCGGCGGTGCACGCTCGCTACGCGCGTTCGCCGCGCAGCACGCTCGGGGCGACGCGCGCGTAATCGAGCCCGGAGATCCAGGTCGCGGCGAGCGCGACGAGAAGAGCCCACCACGCGACGTCTTCGCTCCAGGCGCCGGCCGCTGCGAGGCCGGCGACCGCCGCCCCGAGCACCTGGGCCCAGGTCTTGAGCCGCCCGAGATCGCGAGCACCGAGCACGACGCCGCGCTCGACTGCGGCGAGACGCAGCCCGGAGACGAGGAGCTCGCGGACGACGATCAACGCCACCATCCAGGCAGGGGCGACGCCTTCGCCGATCAGCATCACGAGTGTCGCGAGGACGAGGACCTTGTCGGCAACAGGATCGAGGAGCTTGCCCAGCGGCGAGCTCGTCCCACGGCGGCGCGCGAGCCAGCCGTCGATCTGGTCGGTTGCCATCGCGACCACGAAGATCGCAGTCGCCCAGTACGCGTGATTCGGAAAGTCCCACGCGAAGAGAAGCACGACCGCGGGGACGGCGGCGACTCGGGCGACCGTGAGCTGGTCCGGGAGGCTCACCGTCGGGGAGAATACGCGTCCGATGTCGGCGTTCACGAAGGTTCTCGTTGCCAATCGGGGCGAGATCGCGGTCCGCGTCATGCGGACGCTTCGCGAGCTCGGGATCGCGACGGTCGCCGTCTACTCCGAGCCCGACCGGGGAAGGCTGCACGTCGCGGCGGCCGACGACGCGTACCTGATCGGCCCCGGGCCGGCAACCGACAGCTATCTCCGCGGTGATCGGATCATCGAAGCTGCGCTTCGTGCCGGCGCCGAGGCGATCCATCCGGGGTACGGCTTCCTGGCCGAGAACGCCGCGTTCGCGCGGCAAGTCGATGAAGCAGGCATCCACTGGATCGGCCCGCCGCCCGAGGCCATCGAGGCGATGGGCTCGAAGATCGCCGCCCGTGAGCGGATGCACGCGGCAGGGATCCCGATCATCCCGGGATCCACGGAGGCGGCGTCGAGCGCCGAGGCCGTTAGGCGCATCGCCTCCGAGATCGGGTACCCCGTGGCGATCAAGGCTGCGGCCGGAGGCGGCGGTAAGGGGCTCAAGATCGTTCGCTCGCAGGCCGAGGTCGCGCGCGCGTACGAATCCGCCCGTCGGGAGGGAGAGGCGTACTTCGCGGACTCGACGGTCTACGTCGAGCGCTATCTCGACGACCCGCGCCACGTGGAGGTCCAGGTCCTCGCCGACCAGCACGGCAACGTCATCCACCTCGGCGAGCGCGACTGCACGATCCAGCGGCGGCACCAGAAGCTCGTCGAGGAGACGCCGTCCCCTGCGGTCGACTCCGTGCTCAGGGAGCGGATCGGTGAGATCGCGGTCGAAGCCGCACGTGCCGTCGGCTATCGCTCGGCCGGGACGATCGAGGGGCTCCTGACCTTCGATGGGTCGTACTACTTCCTGGAGATGAACACGCGCGTGCAGGTGGAGCACACGGTGACCGAGGCGGTCACCGGAGTCGACATCGTCCGCGAGCAGGTCCGCGTCGCCGCCGGCGAGCCTCTGTCGCTGACTCAGGACGACGTCGTGCTGCGCGGGCACGCGATCGAATGCCGCATCAACGCCGAGGACGTCACGCGAGGGTTTCTCCCTTCCCCCGGACGGATCCGCGCGTACCGGGAGCCCGGTGGGATCGGCATTCGGGTGGACTCCGGTGTCGGGGCCGGCGACGAGGTCTCGGACCTGTACGACCCGCTGATCGCAAAGCTCGTCGCGCACGACGTGGACCGCGAGCGGGCGCGACACCGCATGCTGCGTGCGCTGGAGGAGTTCGTGATCGAGGGCCCGACGACGCTCATAGGGTTTCACCGCGCTCTTCTCGCCACTCCGTGCTTCATCGCCGCCGAGACGTGCAGCAGCGTCGTCGAATCCGAGGAGCTCGCCCAGCGCGCGCAGGAATTGGATGGGTTGTCTCATTGGACAACGAGGGTAGCTTCCGAGTCGGACGGAGCTGCCGTCCCCACCCGCGAGCGCCTGGTGGCCGTCGAGCTCGACGGGCGCCGGCACGAGCTCCGCATCCACATGCCGGAACCGCCATGGTCCGAGCTCGCTCGCCGACACAAGGATCGGCGCAAGGGCGTGCTGGGCGTGGCCACGGAGGCGGTCGTCAGCCCGATGCAGGGTGTCGTGCTCGAGGTCGGCGTCGCCGATGGGGATCGCATCGAGGCGGGACAGCTCATCTGCGTCGTCGAAGCGATGAAGATGGAGAACGAGATCGTCGCCCACCGGGACGGTGTGGTCGCGAAGCTCAACGTCGCGCCCGGTCAACAGGTCGTCCACGGCCAGCTGCTCTGCGTTCTCGAGGACGAGTGAGCTCGGGCGGCGAACGCTGCGCGGACTTGTCCCGCGCAGCAGGCGAGCCCCTCGCGGCGACCGCGACGACAGCAGACCATTGGCTTCTCGTCGAGGTTCCCGGCTCGTGGCCGCGAGACGTCTCGACGGCTGGAACGCTGCCGGGTCCCGCGCACGCCGCGGTCTCGGCCTGGCTCGAGCGTACGCCGCGGTCACGTCTTCTCTTCGTGCGCCGGCCGGGCCGGGTTGGGGCGCACGCGATCGTCCATGCCGTGCGGGCGCAAGAGCGGACGACGGAGACGCGTCGGCTGGAGGTCGCCGGACTCGACGGACTGGCAGCTGTCGACTTCGACGCGGACGGGGACGTCGTCGAGACCCAGCTCGTGCTCGTCTGTGGCCACGGGAGCCGCGACGCGTGTTGCGCCTTGCGCGGGACCGCGATCTACGCGGCGCTCGCGGACACGATCGGCGACGACGAGCTGTGGATCTCGTCGCACCAGGGCGGTCATCGCTTTGCGGGGAATGTCCTCGTCCTCCCGCACGGGATCCAGCTCGGGAGGCTCGATCCCGGAGATGCGCCGTTCGTGACGGCTCGAGCGCTCGCCGGACAGATCGAGCTCGGTCACTACCGCGGCCGCACCTGCTACCGCTCGGCGGTGCAGGCGGCCGAGCACGCCGTGCGCACGGCGCTGGGGCTCGACCGGATCGAGGACGTGCAGCTCGCGGGGGACGAAGGCTCGCTCGTTCGCCTTCGCACCGGCGACGGGAGCGAGCACGCAGTCCGCGTGGAGGAAGCCGTCGGCCCGGTCGTGCCGGCGAGCTGTGGAGCCGACCCGGTGGCTCAGGCCGTGCTCAGCGCGCGCCTCGTCTGAGCGCAGATCGGGCTCACCGCCGCAGCTTGTACGCCTTGTCGGTGATCCATACGACGTGCTCGCCGAGGTCGTCGGGCGGCTTGCCGACCGAGACGAGAGCCCCGAAGACGACGCGCACCCAGCTCTCCGCGACGAGAGCTCCGGGCGCCGAGATCGTTCCGGCCCAGGACGCGCCCGGCTCGAGAATGTCCGGCAGCTCCGGTTCGTAGCGCGTTGCGGGCCTCACCGCCGGCAGCGCTCCGTCCGCGTTCAGCTCCTCGAGCTCTGCGAGATCGCCGCTCGAGAAGAGCATCAGCCCGAACGAGCGGTCCAAGGTCGCCTTGGGGTCGCCGACCTCGTACGCCACCGACGAGTCGTTCTCGAGCGAGAGCTCGACACGCCATCCCCCGGGCATGACGCGCAGGGACTCGACGGAGAAGATGAGCCGCTCGCCCGGCGAGCCTTGGGTCTCACGCCAGTGGAGGGTCGCTACCTGCGGGCCCGCCGCTGCGGTCGCCTCGGCTCCAGGCCGCTCGTCCTGAAGGCGCTTCGCGGTCGACGAGAGCCCGAAGCCGGCGAGCGCGGCACCCAACGCGACGAGGACGAGGATCGTCGTCCGGCTCATCGGGAAGATGCTCGCACACGCGGGTGACCGTTCCTCGGAGGCCGCCAGGCGGGTAGACTCGCCCGCGCTTTGGATCTGTACGAGTTCCAGGGAAAAGCGCTGTTCGAGCGGTTCGGCATCCCGGTATCGGGAGGTCGGCTGGCGACGAGCCGGTCGGAGGCGCGCTCCGCGGCAGAGGAGCTGGGCGGCCCGGTCGTCGTCAAGGCGCAGGTGCTGACCGGGGGTCGGGGCAAGGCGGGTGGCATCAAGCTGGCCGAGGCTCCTGCAGACGCCGAGGCGCGAGCGGCGGAGATCCTCGGCATGGACATCCGCGGTCACACCGTGCGGAAGGTGTGGGTCGAGCGCGCCTCGGACATCGACCGCGAGTACTACCTCTCGATCGCCTTCGACCGCAGCGCCAAGATGCCGCTCTTCATGTTCACGACGCAGGGTGGGGTGGACATCGAGGACGTCGCCGCGTCGGATCCGGGCGCGCTCGTCCGGCTCCACGTCGACCCGCTGGAGGGCTACCACCCGTGGCATGGCAGGCGCCTCGTGTACGGGG
>JBOHBD010000220.1:0-2467 GCA_050698195.1 Gaiellaceae bacterium | reverse complement strand
GTGCCGGCCACCGTGTCCTTGAGCGCGATCAGGTCGCACGCACCCGAGAGCACGAGCTCGAACGTGCGCGCCGGGTACGGCTCGACGTTGTAGCGGCGGAGGCGGAAGCGGTCGGTCGCAGGCCCGTTGGCTCCCGAGACCGACGTGAAGGCGACCTTGTACCCCGCCTGCTGGACGAGGCTCGCGTGCTCGGGCCGGTAGTCGGCGAGCGAGCCCTTGACGAACGCGAACGCCTCCACCTCGCGCCCGAGCCTCTCCTCGAGCCGGAGCTTCGACAGCGCGATCTCGCGGGTCGCCTCCGCCGGCTCGAGCTCCGAGAGCGGGCGATGCCCGATCCCGTGCGACTCGATCCGTACGCCGCCCGCCTCGAGCTCCGCCAACTCGTCCCAGCCGACCGTGTCGTTGCGGACGCCGAGGAGCCGCAGCGACTCCTCGTGCGGGAGCGGCCGCCCGGCGTCGCGGAACCCGATGGGAACGAAGAGGACGGCCGGATACCCGTGCTTGCGCAGGGTCGGAAGGGCGTTCTCGACGTTGTCGCGGTACCCGTCGTCGAAGGTGAGAAGGACGGCACGCGGTGGAAGGGACACCCCCCGCACGTAGTGGTCGAGGACGGCGCCGAGAGAAACGGGCGCATAGCCGAGCGTCCCGAGCAACGACATCTGCTCGTCGAAGACGGCCGTCGGAACGGTCGTGGGGTTCGGCCAGACGTCGTTGACCTTGTGGTACATGAGCACGCGGAGCGTTCGCTCGGCGTCCCCGTCGAGCATGCCGACGCCGCTCATCGTCTCGCCGATCGCGCGGTAGACGCCGTTCTTCAGCAGCTGCTTCGCCCGGTCGGCCCGCATGGGCCGGAGTGTAGGCGTCTACCAGCCGGCCACGACTCGGACGACGTACGACAGCGTCACGTCCTGGACCCGCGCGCTGATCCGCCAGCATCCAGCGCTCGGGAACTTCACGGCACTTGCCCAGCTGCCGTTCGCCGCAGGGCCCGACGAGGCGTACCCCCAGAACACGCCGAGCACTCTCATCGGAGGCGAGGGCGCGTCGAGGCGCTCGCCGCGCACCGTCAACGCGTCCGGGAACGGCCTGTGCGGCAGCCAGCCGAGCTTCTGGAAGAGCCCGTCCTCGTCCCTGCGGGTCGACAACACGCCGCCCGGTGGCAGCCGGGTCGACAGCAGGCCGTTGCCGTACGTACCTTCACCCGAGACGGGACACGTCTCCGTCGCCGGCGGCATCCTCAACCTCAGCAGCATGCCGGGAAACCGGGACAGCGTGAACCGGCTCACCGGGAGGACGAAGAACGTGCGGCCGAAGCTGCTCGTCGCGCACTGCCGGCACCAAGCAGCGACGGCGTACACCCCGGAGTCGAGCGGGGGAGCGGTAAACATCAGGACACCGTGACCGTACGCATCGGGAACGAGCGAGCCGATGAAGTGAAGTCGTGGGTCGAAGCGCGACGTGACGTCGGCCGCGACGCCGTTTGGCACGAGATAGACGCGGATGGCCCGGCGAAACGGCCGCTCGCGCCGCTCGAGCGTGAAGCCGGCAGGCGTTCCGCCAAGCCGAACCGTGACGACGTCGCCGGGTTCCGCCGACCCGGGCTCGAAGAGGAAGAACAGCGCGGCGGCAGCGGACGACGCGACGACGGCCGCGATGACCGCCGCGAGAGAGGCGAGCACACCGAGCCGAGACAGACGTCCTCCGATCAGCGGGTGCTCGAAGCCACGACCTTGTCGACGAGATCGCGCACTCGTCGTGCGTACTCCTCGGGCGTCGCCAGCCATGGCTCGACCCGTATACGCGCCTCGGCGCCGAGACGTTCCGCGAGCGCGCGATCGGAGAGCACGCGCTCGATGGCGTCCGCCAGCGCGGCGGCATCGCCCGACGGGACGAGAACGCCGTTCTCCCCGTCCGTGACGAGGTCCGGGATACCTCCGACGCGGCTCGCGACGACGCCTCGCCCGCGACACGCTGCCTCGACGACGACGCGCCCCATCCCCTCGGCCCGCGACGGCAGGACGAGCACGGTCGAGCCGTCGAGAGCGGCCGAGACCCCCCGGGCGCTCAAGGCCGGAGTCCACTCGACGCGCCCGGGCAGCTCGTCGACGAGCCGCGAGGCGACAGGCGCGAGCGAGCCCTGCCCGACGACGTGCAGGACCGCATCGGGAATCGACGCTGCGACGCGCCGCCACGCATCCGCGAGGACGTCGAACGCCTTGTAGCGCTCGAGCACGCCGACGAAAAGCACGCGCGGCTTCTCCGGGAGAGGCGCGACCGTGTGCGCGGTGAACGGCTCGAGGTCCATGTGGGCGGGAAACTCCGCGGCCGGCTCGATCCCCTGCGACCGCACGATCCGCGTCGTGTATGCGCTGATCGTCCTGACCGCATCCGCCCGCTCGAACGCGCGGCGCGCGAGCGCGTCCGACAGCGGATCGAGCAGCCGTCGCGCCCGCGACCCGTACAGCCG
>JBOHBD010000219.1:0-16221 GCA_050698195.1 Gaiellaceae bacterium | reverse complement strand
GGTCCGGTCGGGCGCGACCGGGACGATCGGGCCGATCGAGAGGTTCGGCCGGCCGGGCATGACGTTGATCACGGTGTTGGGGAAGAGCAGGTGGAACTGACCCCGCTCGACCTCACCGGCCGGGTCGTACGAGCCGCGTGGCTCGGGTCGCTGCGCGCCGAACTGCGACATGCGCGTGCGGCCGGTCTCGAGCAGGTACGAGGCGGGCGAGACGTCGACGACAGCTGAAAAACCCGGGTGTGCGACCGCGCAGTGGTAGCACTCGAGGAAGTTCTCGGCGCAGATCTTCCAGTTCGCGTCGAGCTCCGACTCCGAGCGCTGGATGAAGCGGAGCGCTTCGACGTCGACCCCGGCCGCGGCGACGCGTTCCGGCACGTCATCGAGGAGCTCCGCGAGCGGTGTGGCGTCGTGATCGGGATTGACGAAGACGAACGGCCCCCAGGTCTCGAGCCTCAACCGGACGAGGCCGAGGCCTTCGGTCTCGATCCCTCCTTCACGCCGCGCGAGGAGCCGCCACGAGCTTTCCGTCGAGCCCATACGTCCACGCGTGGTACGGGCACTGGAGGGTCGAGCGTCTCCCGGATCCCTCGCACACGAGCGAGCCACGGTGCCGGCAGACGTTGAGGAACGCCCGCAGCGTGCCGTCGTCGTCACGGACGAGCACGACCGGCACGTGCCCTGCACGCGTCGTCGCGAACGAGCCCGGCTCGGCGACCTCGTCCGTCCGGCCGGCGTACTGCCAGAACCGGCGAAAGACGTGCTCCTGCTCGAGCCGGAGGACGGCAGGATCTGTGTACCAGCTCCACGGCAACGTGCGGGTTCCGTCGACGGTCGCCACGACGGCGACTCTAGATGCTCGGCCTGTGGATCGATCGGCGCGCACTTGTCACGCTTACAGGGACAGGCACTGTCACGACTTTGGCACGGCTCCGGTGGAGCCTCGTGCCGACGGCTCGCTGGCGGGAACGCACGCCGCCGTTCCGGCCGGATCCTCGCGGGTATGCTCGGGCCGATGTCCCCGCTCGCCGCGGTCGCCGAGGAGACGCTCCAGCCCCTTACGCGTGCCCGCAACGTCGCATGGTGGGACGTGAACGTCGAGGCGACGGACGACAACGAGCGGCGCCGCGCGGAGACGGAGCTCGCGTACTCGGACGCGCTCGCGGACCGAGGGCTCTTCGGAGAGGTGAAGGTCGCCCTGAGCAGCAACGGCCAGGACCCGGATGTCGTCAGGCGGCTCGATCTGCTCCGCCGCATGATGCTCCCGCACCAGGTCCCCGACGCGCTCCGCGCGCGCATCGTCGAGCTCGAGGCCTCGGTGGAGGCGCGCTTCTCGCGCCACCGCGGGGTCATCCGCGGCGCAGAGGTGGACGACAACGAGATCAAGCGCATCCTGCGGGAGAGCGACGACTCCGACGAGCGCCGGGAGGCCTGGGAAGCCGCCAAGACCGTGGGCGCGGCCGTCGCCGAGGATGTCCGCGAGCTGGCGCGGCTACGCAACGAGGCGGCCCGCTCGCTCGGCTGCCGCGACTGGTTCGAGCTCTCGCTGGCGACGCGCGAGATGGACGAGGAGAAGCTGCTCCAGACCCTCGCCCAGGCCGACCGGGCGACGGCGGAGCCGTTCTCGCGCTGGAAGGGCGCGCTCGATGTCAAGCTCGCCGAGCGCTTTCGCTGCGACTCCTCGGAGCTACGACCATGGCACTACGCCGATCCCTTCTTCCAGGACGCGCCGGCGGAAGGATCCGTCGATCTCGACCCGCTCTTCAAGGGGAAGGACGTCGTCGGGCTCGCCCGGCGGACGTTCGAGGGCATCGGTCTCGATGTGAACGGAATCCTCGACCGCAGCGATCTCTTCCCACGATCGGGAAAGTGCCAGCACGCGTTCTGCATCGACGTCGACCGGGACGGCGACGTGCGCGTTCTCGCGAACGTCGTCGATGACCAGAGCTGGACGGACACCATGCTCCACGAGCTCGGCCACGGGGTCTACGATCTGGGGTTCGACGACGAGTTGCCGTGGCTCCTGCGCGACACGCATCTCGTCACCACCGAGGCCTCGGCGCTCCTGTTCGGCGCACTCGCCGGAGACCGGGAGTGGCTCGAGCACGTCCTCGGGATGGGGGCGGACGACGCCGGAGAGCTCGAAGGCCGCCTCCGGGCCGCGCGGGCGGCCGAGCTGCTGGTCTTCACGCGCTGGACGCTGGTCATGACCGGATTCGAGCGTCTCCTCTACGCCGATCCGGACAGCGACCTCGACGCCGCGTGGTGGGACCTCGTAGCCCGCCACCAGCTGGCCACGCCTCCGGAAGGTCGCAAGTCACCGGACTGGGCGGCGAAGATCCACATCGCCGTCGCGCCGGTCTACTACCACACCTACCTGTACGGCGCGATCGTCGCCGCCCAGATTCGCGATGCCCTCGTGGACACCGTGGGTGGCCTCGTCGACCGGCCCGACGCGGGGGTGATCCTCGGAGAGAGGCTCTTCTCCCCGGGGGCGTCGGTGCGCTGGGACCGGCTCGTCGAGCAGGCGTCCGGCTCGCCCCTCTCCGTCGACTCGCTCGCCCGCGAGGTCGCGGCCGCGTCGGGCTAGCAGGCGAGGTACGCGGCGGACGGGCTGCCGGCGGGTGTGAAGACGCCGATCACGGTCATCTCGCGGTCCGGGCTCGCGTTCTCGACGATGTGCACGTCGCGCGGGCGGAGCCGGAAGGCTGAACCGGGGCCGAGCGGCTCGTCCGAGCCACTCCTATGGAGTCGCCCGGGCCCTTCCGGCACCCACACGATCTCGTCGTAGAGGTGGTAGTGCCACGGCGCGCGACCGGGCGGGATGAACCCGGCGAAGAGCGTCGCCCGGGTGGAGCCGTTGTGCGGCCCGAAGAGGATCTGGAACGAGCGTGTGCCGGTCGCATGCGCGGAGCCGGCTGCGCCGAGGTCGACGACGAGCTCGCGCGGGCCCATCGGGGCGTGGCGGTCGGCACCCGGCCCGACCGTCGCCCGCAGGAACGACAGCCCCTCCCCGTGCGCGGAGAGCAGCGCGTTCTCGCCGGCGGCGACGAGCGCGGCGTAACCTCTGCCGAGCTCGGCGCCCGCGTGGCCGAGCGCCAGGGAGCCGGAACCGGCAGTCACATAGAGCAACGAGTCGTGCTCCGTCTCCTCCACCGGGTGCGTCGCCGAGCCCGCGAGCTCGGCGAACCCCAGCGCGAGCGAAGAGTGCTCCGCCGCCGGCACGAGCTCCACCTCGCTCACGGCAGGAGCGTAGTTACCGACGCGCACAAGCGGGGTAGCCTGCCCTCGCGATGCGGTTCCGCAAGAGCGCCCGGCTCGATCGGTCGCAGGTCGAAGACCTGCGCGGCCGGCGCATGGGCGGCGCTCCGATCGCGCTCGGCGGCGGCGGCATCGTCACGATCATCGTCCTGCTCGTCATCGTGCTCCTCGGCGGCAACCCGCTCGGGGACGGGGGAGGCGGCGTGCTCGGAGACCTCGCCGGCCAGACCGCGGGCGCCGGGCCGCCTGCCGCAACGCTCGACCACTGCCAGGCGGGCCAGGACGCGAACGAGCACGAGGACTGCCGCATCCTCGCCGTGGTCAACAGCGTCCAGGCGTATTGGGGAGAGGCGCTTCGCAACTACGAGCCCGCCCGCACGCGCTTCTTCGACGGAGGCGTATCCACCGGGTGCGGTGCAGCGAGCTCGGCGGTGGGGCCGTTCTACTGCCCCGCGGACCGGTACGTCTACATCGAGCTGGGCTTCTTCGACGAGCTCGAGTCGCGGTTCGGCGCCTCCGGAGGCCCGCTCGCACAGGCGTACGTCCTCGCCCACGAGTACGGCCACCACGTCCAGAGTCTGACCGGCGTCCTGCAGCGTGCGGACTCGCGGGACACCGGCCCTCAGGGCGATGCAGTCCGCGTGGAGCTCCAGGCGGACTGCTACGCGGGCGCCTGGGTCGCCAATGCGCTCCGCACCGGGCTCATCGAGGAGATCACGCGAGCGGACATCCAGGACGGCCTCAGCGCAGCCGCCGCGGTCGGCGACGATCGCATCCAGGAGCGCACGCAAGGCCGTGTCGCGCCGGAGAGCTGGACTCACGGCTCGGCCGAGCAGCGCCAGGGCTGGTTCGTCCGCGGGATCGAGGGCGGAAGCCCGCGCTCCTGCGACACGTTCTCGGGGCGCGTCTAGCGGGTACCGGATCCGTCGATGGGCCCGACGACGGCCCTCGTCTCGCGAGCCGTCGCCCGCGCACGTGCTCGAGAGACGATCAGGTAGGCGACGAATCCCGCCATGGCGAGGGCGACGAGCGCGCCGGTGAGGGTCGCTCCCCGAAAGGCCGGCGCCTCGACGTCGAGGATGCGCTCTCCGGCGTGCGCGGCGTTGCCCCGTCCGAGCACGATGCCGAGCGTCATCAGGTTCGGGATCGCCAGGACGATCGCGACGGCGACGCCGAGCGCGATCGCTCTCCACGTGCGCCGCCAGCGCGCGACGAGCGCCAGCACGAGGAGCGGAAGGGCGGTGAAGACGAAGCCGTAGAAGAGGCCGACGAGGACACCGGACACGATGCTCCCGCCGACCTGGTCGCCGATCCGCTGGGCCCACCAGCGCGGGATCGTCGCGGACGCGACGAGCCCACCCAGGAGGACGACGACGACGATGACGCCCGCGACGAGCAGCCGGCGCGACCAGTTCGGATCCGTGCGGTGGCCGGTGCTCACGCCTCGAGTATCTCAAGCTCCTGCCGGACCCAACCACGCCTCGAGCCTCCCCGCCTCCTCCTCCAGCTCGCGCCGAGCGACGCGTGGGAGCGGCGCGAACGGCCGCAGCACGACGCGATCCGCCGCGACCTCCCAGGTACCCGCGACGACGCCGTCGACGAGGAACGTTTGGGCGACGTCCCCGTTCTTCGCGATCACGAGCTTGCGGTACTCGTCGGGCAGCACGCGACTCCGGTCGTCGTGCGCGAGCAGGATGCTGTCCCACATAGGCAGCAGACGCGGAGGCACGGGCGTCTGACCAGCCGGAATCGGGGCACGAGGCAGGTCGAAGAGCGGCCGCCCCTCCTCGTCCCGGAACCGGCGGGTCGCGATCCGCTCGAGCTGAGGGCGAAGGATCGTCGCGGGAAGCCCCGTCCACTGCATGGCATCGGCAACGGATGCGGGACCGAACGCGCGCAGGTACCTCCGGACGACGAGGTCGACGGCCGCGGGACCGTCTGCGGCACGCCCACCGAGCCAGGCCGCCGAAGAGACGAACCGCGCGCGCCCGGTCGTCCGGCGCCACATGGCCGATTCGGGGGCGAGGACGAGCCCGGCCTGGGCTTGGATCAAGTGCCAGACGAGCCAGGCCGGTCGATCGTCGAGCCGCAGCGGGCGCTCGCTCAGAAGCTCGAGGAGCTCCTGGCGAGTGCGCGGCTCGGACGCGAGCTCCGCCGCACGCCGGGCCTTCTCCTCGAGATCACGATCGTCCAGACGGCGTGCGAGCTCCGCACTCCGCGTGTGCGAGAAGACTCCCGCGTACGCGAGGTAGTCGGCGGAGCTGACGAGGTGAAGCGTTCCCCGCATCAGCGTCGCCTTCACGATTGCCCGACGCTGGAGACCGCGGACAAGCTTCTCGCGGTGAAAGCCGTCGAGTCGTGACCAGAGCGCGAGGTACGGAGACGATGGGAGCTGCGCCTGCAGGGCGCCGACAGCCTGCACCGCCTGCCGTGCGGTGAGCCTCGCGCGTCTCAGAAGCAGCTGCCTGGCGAGCGTCGCGCGGTTGAGCTCGCGCAGCGTCAAGACGCGCTCGGCCTCCTGGCTCAAGGGGTATCGATCGGGAGCACCGCGACGAGCCGCGTACCCTGGCCCGCCGGGCTGTCCAAATCGAGCGTTCCACCGAGTGCCTCGACGCGATCCTTCAGGCCGCCGAGCCCGGTCGCATCTCCCTCGCAGTCGATGCACGCTCCGCCGACTCCGTCGTCGCGCACGTCGACCGTGAGCGAGCCGTTCGCCTGCATGATCGCGAGCGCGACCTTCGACGCCTCCGCGTGCTTGACGGTGTTCGTCACCGCCTCGGCGCAGACGTAGTACGCGGCCGCCTCGACCGCCGGCGGGAGATCCCGCTCGAGGCGCAGGTCGAGCTCGATCGGGATCGAGGTTCGGGCGACTGCTGCGCGCACGGCGGCCGCCAGCCCGTGTTGCGCCAAGCGCGCTGGATGGAGACCGCGCGCGAGCTCCCGGAGATCGGCGATCGCACCCTCGAGCTCCTGCCGCGTCGACGCGGCGAGCCCCGCGAGCTCGGGCTCCTCCTCCAGCCGCTGCTCCAGCCGGCGCAGGCCGAGCAGGACGACCGTGAGCCGCTGCTGGGCGCCGTCGTGGAGGTTTCGCTCCAGCCGTCGGCGCTCGTCGTCGGCGACCTTGACGAGCCGGGCGCGGGAGGCTTGCAGCTCGTCGAGCTTCCTGACGAGATCGCGGTGGAGTCGGTCGCGCTCCATCGCGATCCGGATCGTGGGCACGAACAACTCCCGGAACTCCGGCCTGTCGGTCAGGCGGGCGTCATGCGCGATCGCCCCAACCTTTCGGCTCTCGTACTCCACGAACGTGACGACGCGACCCTCGCCACCGCCCAGCGCCGGCTGTCCGTGCACGTCGACGTAGCGTTCACCCTCCCAGTCCCACCAGAAGAGCTCGAGCGTGGGGTCGCCCAGTATCACGCGCAGCGAGTCCTCCACCTGCGCCGGGGTCGCCAGGTCGGGGATGACGTGGAAGATCTTCCCGCCGGCGTCGAGCCATGACGGCGCTTCGGTCACGGTTGGGTTCTAGCGGCTTCGTGGCGGTTCAGCCACCGCACGTTTGGCGTCGGACGGCCCGGGTACGAGCGCTGGTACACGACGAAGGAGGTAGAAGTGCCAACGATCGAGGAGTCGATCGACGTCGAGGTCCCGGTGCGGACGGCGTACAACCAGTGGACGCAGTTCGAGCAGTTTCCGGAGTTCATGGAAGGCGTCGACGAGGTCCGCCAGAAGGACGACACGCACCTGCACTGGCGTGCGAGCGTCGCCGGCAAGACCGAGGAGTGGGACGCGACGATCACCGAGCAACGTCCCGACGAGCGCGTCGCCTGGAAGGCGGACAACGGCAAGCAGAATGCCGGAGTGGTGACGTTCCATCGCCTTGCAGACGACCGAACGCGAGTCACCGTCCAGATGGACTGGCAAGACGAGGGCATGCTCGAGAAGGCGGGGAGCGCCCTCGGGTTCGACAGCCGCCGCGTCCGGGGCGACCTCGACCGGTTCAAGGAGCTGATCGAGAGCCGCGGGCACGAGACCGGTGCCTGGCGCGGTGAGGTGCATCGATCGAGCGATAGCTGATCCGTCCACGCATTCGATGGGGAGAGGCGGGGGCCGGCCGACGGCCCCCGTTCGCTCGAGACCCGTACGCTTGGCCGACGTGCCCGAAGGCGACAGCATCCATCGCGCGGCGCGCAGCTTGCAGGCACTCGTGGGCGGGCGTGTCGAGGTCGAGTCGCCGCACCCCCGGGCCGCCGCGCTGGGCGTTGCCGCGCGACTTGACGGCAGGCGTCTCGAGCGGGTCGAAGCGGTGGGGAAGAACCTCCTCCTCCACTTCGAGGGGAATGTCACCTTGCGCAGCCACCTTCGGGTGAAGGGGCGTTGGCGGGTGGGTCCTCGCGGCCAGCCCGTTCGCGGGAAGCCGTGGCTGATCCTTCGTGCGGGCGACGTGGAGGCAGTGCAGTGGAACGGTCCGGTCCTCGAGCTGGGCGGAGATGCCATCCGACGGCTCGGTCCCGACATCCTCGCGAGGCCGCCGGAGCTGAGCACGATCGTCCGGCAAGTACGCAGCGCCGGCGACCTACCGCTGGCGGAAGCGATACAGCGTCAGGGGCTCGTCTCGGGCATCGGAAACATGTGGGCCGCGGAGGTGCTGTGGTCGGCGCGGCTCTCGCCGTGGCTCGCCGTCCGCGACCTCTCGGATGCTCAGCTCGAAGGTCTCCTCGCCGAAGCGCATCGCCTCATGTCCTCCGCACTCGTCCGCTCGCGGCCGCGACGCGAGGCGTACCGGCGCGCGGGACGTCCTTGCCGGCGCTGCGGAACGGCCATCCGCTCCCGCGGTCAAGGCGACGCGAATCGCACTGCGTACTGGTGCCCGGCGTGCCAGCCGTCGCCGGATCCCGCCGCTCGTCAGGGGGAGAGATCGAGCATGACCTCGTCGACGTAGCACCAGGCCCAGTCCTCGCCGGGCTGCGCGGACAGGATCAGCGGGTGCCCGGTCTCGTGGAAGTGCGCGGTCGCGTGGCGATGCCGTGAGTTGTCGCAGCAGCCGACCTTGCCGCAGCTCAGGCACATCCGGAGATGGAACCAGTTGCTGCCGGTCTTCAGGCACTCCTCGCAGCCCGGCAGCGGGTCTGGAAGCTCGGTCACCTGAACGCCGTCGACATGGGTGCAGGCCTCGGTCACGGGGTGCCTTCTAGGCTATCCACGAGCTCCGCACGGTCCATCGCTCGCCGCAGACGAATAGGGGATTCCCCCCTACCGCCGCGCTCGCCGAACGCGCATGCTCGGTTCGACCGTAACGACAAGGAGGAACTCGATGTCCGAGGAGAACACCGCGCTCGTCCGCCGCTACTACGAGGAGGTCCTGAACGGCCGAGACCTCGATGCAGTCGGGGAGTACTTCACGGACGAGCGCATCATCGAAGGCGTGCGAGCCGGGTGCTTCGCCTACTTCCGGGCGTTCCCCGACCTGCACTTGAGCATCGACGAGCTCATCGCAGAGGGCGATCGGGTCTTCTGCCGCTCCACGGCGACCGGGACGCACGACGGCGAGTACAAGGGGATTCCGCCTACGGGCCGACACGTCGCCGCCGAGTCGGCGGAGGTGTTCACCATCGCCGACGGCAAGTTCGTCGGCTACTGGTGTCTCGCCAACGTCGCCGGGCTGATGCGGCAGCTGACCGAGGAACGGGTGGCTACGGCGTCGCCCGCCGGCGCGAGCTGAGAGGACGCGGTCATGGGATTCTTAGAGCCGAGCAGGTTCAAGCGGCAGGCGACCGGCCTCGCCATGGTGATCGCGCCGCTCGTGATCGTGATCGCCGAGCTGCTCCACGCGAAGTTCGAGACCGACGCTGCGAAGCAGATCGAGGCGGTCGCGGACAACCCCGGTCGCTGGTACGCCGCGCACGTGCTCGTCCTGCTGGCGGTCGCAGGGGCCGTCCCGGCGTTCCTCGGCCTCGCCCACATCCTGCGGAGAGCCCGACCGGGCCTCGCGCACCTCAGCCTCGTTCTCTTCGTCCCGGGCGCGGTCGCGCTGGCAGCTGTCGCGGGGATGGAGATCGTCCTCTGGCAGATGGCGCAGCCCGAGGCGAGTCGCGCCGAGATGGTCGCGCTCGCGGAGCGGCTCGACGAGAGTGCCGGCGTTGCAGGGCTGTTCGCGGTCGTGCTGCTGTTTCCGCTCGCATGGCTGCTCGCCGGAATCGGCCTGTACGTCTCACGCTTGGTTCCGGTCTGGGCGGCGGTCGCGATCGCGGTCGCGCAGCCCGTCGGCTTCGCCGGCGAGCTCGCCGGCGGGCCGAAGGCGCTCGCCGTTGCAGCTCAGGTGGCGTTCGCGATCGGGCTCGTTCCCGTCGGGATCGCTGTGCTGAAGCAATCCGACCAGGCGTGGGACGAGCCGGCTGCACCCGGAGTCACGCCGGCGACCGCGTGACCGCATAGCGAGGGCCGATCCCGACACCGACCGAAGCCACCGTGGCCTGCCGAGGCGAGGTGGCTTCGGTCGCAGACCGTGTACCAGCCCGGTAGCGAGCCACCGCTGCGGCTAACGCGTACGGCTCGTGTCGGTCGTGCGGGCGACGAGACGCGTCGCCGCTGCCTTGAAGGACGCGACGACGAGCTCTCCCTCCCCGAGCTCGAGGCGGTCGACGGAGGCTGTCGTGACCTCGCCGACGAGCCCACCGACCTGGACTCGGGCGCGATTCCCGATCTGGACGAGCGAGGTGATCGGCCCCCGGACGTGATTGAGGGCCGAATCGCGCGCCGGCTCCCGTGCGATCGAGATCTCCCAGGGGTAGACGGCGACGTCGACCGGGCCCTTCGCCTCGTCCACCGAGTAGAGGACGCTCCCGTCGTCCAGGGTCACCTCCGTCAGCCCGCCGGCACCGAGGCGCGCGCGGCCGGAGAGGAGGTTGGCGCCCGTGAAGCTGGCGACGAATGCGTCGACTGGAGCTGCAATCAGCTCGGTGGACGTTCCGACCTGAAGGAGCCGCCCGTCGACCAAGACCGCGACGCGGTCGGCGAGGACGGCCGCGTCCTGGAAGTCGTGGGTCACGAGGAGAACGGGGAGATCGAGGCGGTCGAGGATGCTCCGGAGCTCGGCTCGCACGCCGGCTCGCGTGTGCGTGTCGAGCGCCGACAGCGGCTCGTCGAGAAGGAGGACGTCGGGGTCACCGGCGAGCGCGCGAGCGAGTCCGACGCGCTGGCGCTCTCCGCCCGAGAGCTCGCCCGGTCGCGCCTTCGCCAGGTGGGCGATGCGGAAGCGCTCGAGTACCTCCGCGGCGCGCGCACGGCCCGCGTAGGCGACGTTCTGCTCCACGGTCATGTGCGGGAAGAGCGCGTACTCCTGGAAGACGAAGCCGACCCGTCGCTCCTCGGGCGGCCGGTCGATTCTCGCCGCGGCGTCGAAGAGCACCCGCCCGTCGAGCGCGATTCGGCCCCGCTCGGGGCGGACGAGTCCCGCGACCGCACGCAGGACGCTCGTCTTGCCGGCGCCGGAAGGCCCGACGAGCGCGAAGGTCTCGCGCCCGAGAGCGAGCTCTAGCTCGACCCGAAACGAGCGAAGGGGGAGAGCGAAGTCGAGGTGGAGCGTGTCCACGTGGTGATGAGCTTGGTTGTGACGAGGATCGCGGCGCTGACGAGCACGAGCAGGGCGCCGAGCGCGAGCGCGATGTCGAAGTTCAGGTCGAACTGGGCGTAGATCGCGAGGGAGAGCGTCTGCGTCACCCCCTGCAGGCTCCCCGCGAACATGATCGTCGCGCCGAACTCGCCGATCCCGCGGGCGAAGGAGAGGGCGGCGCCGGCGGCGAGCCCTTTGCTCGCAAGTGGCAGGGCGATGCGGAAGAACGTTCGGGCTGGCCCCGCGCCGAGCGTGCGCGAGGCGTCGAGCAGCGCGTGGTCGAGCGCCTCGAAGGAGGCGATCGCCTGGCGGAGGTAGAAGGGGCTCGCGACGTAGGCGACCGCGAGGACGACGGCCGTCTGCGTGAAGCCGATCGAGACGCCGAGCACGTCGAAGGTGCTGCCGAGCAGCCCGAGCCTGCCGAAGGCCGCGAGCAGAGCGATTCCCGCGACGGCCGGCGGAAGCACGAGCGGGAGCTCGACGAGCGTGACCACGAGCACTCGTCCGCGAAAGCGGCGGCTGGCGATGAGGTAGGCGGCAGGCGTTCCGACGACGAGAATCAGCGCCTGGGCGATCGCATTGGTCTTGAGCGTCACGACGATGGCGTCGATCGCGACCTCGCTCCCGAGCTGGGCGAGGAGCTCTCCCGGGGGGACTCGCAGGAAGATCGCAACGAGCGGAAGCAGGAGGAACACGAGCGCGATCGCTGTCGCGAGGGCGAGCGCGGCCGTGAAGAGTCGACGCCGGATCATCGCTCCACCATCACCGATGTCGCCTTGACGACCGCGGTGGCGCCGAGGCCGGGCTTGAGCTCGAGCTCCTCGGCGGCCTCGCGGGTGACGATTGCCACGACACGCGCCGGCGCCGTGACGTCGAGCTCGACGCGGGCGAGAAAGCCGTCGATCTCGACCGCGCGCACGACGCCGCGGAAGCGGTTGCGGGCGCTCAGCTCCTCCGTCGGGCGTCCCTGCAGCCGTCTCACCTCGGAAACGGGAACGAGCCGCCGGTTGGCCTCGTCCCGCCGCGTGCGAATCCGGCCGGCCCGATCCCAGCGGCGGAGCGTGTCGAGGCTGATGCCGAGCGCCCGCGCGGCCTCGCTCGCCGTGTAGAGCGGCTCGCTGCTCACCGGGGCCTCCTCTCGTGTAGGGTCACGCCGTGTGTCATAGGCAATGCATAGGCATCTTGCGCACCGCCCACGCCGCTGTCAAGGCGGCTGCGTGCATGCCGAAGATCGGCCGGTGGCTCGTGATCGTCACCCTCCTTCTCCCCGTGGGGGCGTGCGGCGGCGAGGACGGGCCCCGGACGGAGCGCTTGACCGTCTACGCCGCCGCCTCGCTGGCGGACGTCTTCCCGACGATCGACTCGGCCCCGCGCTACAGCTTCGCCGGCTCGGACGAGCTCGCCACGCAGCTTCGCGAAGGCGCGCCTGCGGACGTCTACGCGGCCGCGAACGCCCGGTATCCCCAGGAGCTCCAAGACGAGGGGCTCGTGGAGGAGCCCGTGACCTTCGCCTCCAACCGGCTCGTCCTCATCCTCCCGGAGGACAACCCCGGCGAGATCGAGACGGTGGAGGACGTTGCTCGGCCGGGAACGAAGCTCGTCGTCGCGGCGGAGGGCGTCCCCGCCGGCGACTACACGCGCGAGGTCCTCGGAGACCTTCGGCTCACCGACGCGCTCGAGAACGTCGTCTCGAACGAGGACGACGTCAAGGGCGTCGTCGGCAAGGTCGCCCTCGGTGAAGCCGATGCGGGATTCGTCTACGCAACCGACGCGTCAGCCGCGGGTGACAGCGTCAGCGTCATCGAGCTTCCCGAGGGTGCCCAGCCGCCGATCGAGTACCAGATCGCCGTCGTGAGGGAGAGCACGAACAAGGAGGCGGCCGAAGCGTTCATGCTGACGCTCCTCGGCCCGGAGGGACAGCAGGCGCTCGAAGCCGCCGGCTTCCTCGTGCCGTCGTAGCGGGAGCGTCAGCGCTCCGCGGCATCTCTCCGAGGCAGCGGATTCGACTTGCGGATGCGGCTCTCGCTCGAGCCACTCGGGACTCTGCTGCGCGAGCCTCTACTACTGCGTCGAGCACGAGGACGAGGCAGACTTCCTCGAGTAGCTTGGGGCAATCGCCGGCCGATACAGTGCCGACGCATGGATCGCTTCGTGTTCGGTCCATCGTGGCTCGGGGACGTTCCTCCGCCTCGCCGGCCGCTCCTGTTGTTCGACGGCGGCTGACCGTTCTGTCGTGCGGCGGCGAGGCTCGTCGCCAGGCTGGACCGCAAGGAGCGACTCGCGCTCTTGAGCCGGGACGACGAGGCGGCCGCGCCCTATGCTGCGCGTATCCCCGAGCACGAGGTCAGCGAGTCGTGGCAGCTCATCGAGCCTACCGGCGTGCGGATGATGCACGGTCCGGCAGGGATCCGCCTGCTCGAATACCTCCCCGCCACCCGGTGGTTGGCCTGGGCCCTGCGCGGTCTCCGGCTCGCTCCGCTCGTGACCGCGGTCAACCGGCTCCTCGGCCTGATGAGGAAGCCACTCGGCCGGTTCTTCCCCAACCCTCGGTTGCCGCGCCGGTGGCCGTAGTCGTAGAAGAGGACGATCCGCGACTGGTTTCGCTGCTCTTCGGCGCCTGTGGGCACGGTCGCATGCGACCGCGGCTCCTCGAGCCCGGGGTGACCGACGAGGAGGGTCAACGCGATCCTCCTCGCAGCGTTCATCGGCTTCTACTGGATGCGACTGCGCTCGCGATCGGCCGCCTCTCGTTGCCGCATTCGGCTACCTGCTGATCGCGGTCGTCGAGGTCCCGAGAGCGCGCGGTGACGAGGTGAGGGCCGAGCCCGTGTGACGCGCGGCCCGCTGCCGAAGCGTCATCAACTCCCGAACAGCCGCTCCGTCATCGGCGCCTCCGCCTTCAGGTACGCCTCACACGCTGATGACGATCTTTGCCTGAGCATGTCCCTCACCGATGTACCGGAGAGCGTCGGCGATCTCGCTCAGCCCGCAACGCCTGTCGATCACCGACTCGATCTTCCCGGTCTCGAGAAGCTCGCGTAGGAGCCCCATCTCCGGCTTGTTGAACTTCGCGATGAAGAACACGACCTTCGGGCTCCAGAACATCCCCCCGACGCGCTTCTTGATCACGCCGCCGAGCGGCCCGAACAGGCGGTTCGCTTTCGGCCCTCCGACGACGACGAGGGTCGCGTGCGGGTTGAGTACCCCCCTGCACTCCGACAGTGACCTGCTCCCGGCGACATCGACGAAGAGGTCGTAGCGCCGGTCGCTCCGAGTGAAGTCCTCCCTGGTGTAGTCGACGACGTGATCGGCGCCGATCGAGCCCGCAGTCTCCAGGTTCCCCGTGCTGCAGACCGCGGTGACCTCTCCCCCGAGCGCCTTGGCGATCTACACGGCGAAGGTGCCCACGCCTCCCGACGCGCCGTTGATGAGGACCTTCTGCCCTGGCTGAAGCTTCCCCTCGTCGCGAAGACCCTGCAGCGCGGTGAGCGCCGCCACGGGCACGGCAGCCGCCTCCTCGAAGGACACGTTCGCCGGCTTCGGCACGATGGCGCGGTCGGCCTTGGCAGCCACGTACTCGGCGAACGCGCCGTTCCGGCCGCCGAACACCTCGTCGCCCGGCTGGAACTGCGTCACGTTCTTACCGACCGCTTCGACGGTCCCGGCGTAGTCGACCCCCAGCCTGTCGTCTTTCGGCGTGCGGAAGCCCATGGTCGGGCGGGCGACGTACGGCCTGCCCGTCACCGCGTACCAGTCGCCGACGTTGAGCGAGGACGCGCGTACGCGGACGAGGACCTCGTCGTCCGCCGGGTCCGGCTTCTCGACGTCCCGAACCTCTACGACGTCGGCCGGCGGACCGAACCTGTCCCGGACTGCCGCCTTCATCGTCCCGGGCTCCCATTGAGCGTGAGAACGACGTTCCCGGTCTTCTGCATCGTGTCCACGTACCGGTGCGCCTCGACCGCCTCCTCGAGCGGGTGCGTGCGATCGATCACCGGCCGGTACTTCCCGGCATCGATCAGCTCCTTGAGGAGAAGGACGTCCTCCTTCGTCGGCCGTGCGATCGTGAACACGACCTTTCTGTCACCGAGCCGCGAGGTGAGGAGCGTCAGAGGGAAGTTGTTGAGGCCGTCGGTTGCGAGAAAGAGGCCGCCGGGCTTCAGGGAACGTCTGGAGCGGAAGAACGAGTGCTTTCCGACCGCGTCGAGTACGACGTCGTACGTCTCGCCGTTCCTCGTGAAGTCCTCCCGCATGTAGTCGATGACCTCGTTCGCCCCGAGCGAGCGGACGAGCTCGACGTTCTTCGTGTTGCAGACGGCGGTGACATGGGCGCCGAGGTGCCTCTTCGCGAGCTGGACCGCCGCGGTGCCGCAGGATCCCGAGGCGCCGTAGACGAGGAGACGCGTACTCTGGCCGACACCGGCTCGTCTCAGAGGCGCGAGGGCCTGGGTCGCGCCGTCGCAGACCGCAGCCGCCTCCTCGAACGTCATGTTGGCGGGAATGTGCGCGATCACGCCCGCCTCCCGCACGCAGACGTACTCCGCGTGCGCGCCGGAGCGCATGCCGAAGACCCGGTCGCCCACCCGGAACCCCGTGACGGCGGCCCCGATCGCCTCGACCTCGCCGGCGAACTCCAGCCCGAGGATCTGCCGCTTCGGTCGCCGGAGCCCCAGCATGAAGCGCCAAATGAACGGGCTGGCCCGGCGCATGTGGGAGTCCGTTCGGTTGACCGTCGTCGCGCGAACCCTGACGAGGACTTCGTCGCCCTTCGGCACCGGCCGCTCGACCTCCTCGAGCCGCAGCACCTCCGGCGGCCCGTACCTGTCGTGGACGACGGCTCTCATGCCCTCACTTCCTTTCTGCGATTCGCTGTGGTCGCCTCGTCGTGCCGCTCGCCGGACCGGCTGGTCACGGTGAGCACGACGTTGCCCGTCTTCTGCCCGGTCTCGACGTATCTGGTCGCCTCGACCACGTCGTCAAGCGGGTAGCGGCGATCGATGACCGCCCGGTACTCCCCCGCCTCGATGAGCTCCTTGAGCAGCAGGACGTCCTGCTTCGTGTACGTCGTCATCCCGAGCTTCACCTTCTTGGTGCCGATCCACCGGGTCAGCAGGGCCAGCAACGGGACGTGCCACATGGACCCGAGGTCGGTCTCGATGAACATCCCGCCCGGCTTCACCGAGCGTCTGCACCGCCGGAACGAGTGCTTGCCGACCGCGTCGAAGATGACGTCGTACGCCTCGCCGTTCTTGGTGAAGTCCTCCCGGGTGTAGTCGACGACCTCGTCCGCCCCGAGCGAGCGGACGAGCTCGACGTTCGTCGTGTTGCAGACCGCGGTGAGGTGGGCGCCGAAC
>JBOHBD010000218.1:0-5209 GCA_050698195.1 Gaiellaceae bacterium | reverse complement strand
CTGATGTTCGAGCGCGAGCTGACCCTGCGCTTCTCCATCGGCGACGCCATGGCCCATCGGAAGCGCCTCATCTCGATGATCTCGGAGGGGCGGCTCGATCCCGCTGCTGTCGTCACACACCGGATGGCGCTGGACGACGCGGTGGAGGCCTACCGGCTGTTCGACAGCCGCGAGGCGACCAAGGTCGTCATGACCCCGTGAGGTCCAGAGCGCTCCTGCTCGCGCTGGCAATGCCGCTCCTCCTGGCCGCGTGCGGTAGTTCGCGAGCTACCTCCATCGGTGCTGAAGCTGCCGAGGTCAGAGCTGCGCTCGAGGCTCGGCTTCTGGAAAAGAAGCTCTCCTACCGCTGGATCGTGTGCGTTCGAACGAAACGGTCGTTCACCGGAAGCCCGATCTTTCGCTGCAATGTCAACTTCGGCGAGCCGCACGTCGTCCGCTACTGCGCGACGCTGGAGGCCGGGCGGTTCGTCACGAACCGCGAGCAGCCAGAGATGCGGTGCGGGCGCGACGCAGCCCCGTAGCGTCGTGGAGCGGTTCGAAGACCTCAAGCTGTCTCGTGCCTATCCGTTCCACTCCAGAGAATTCCGGCAAGCGATTCGATGCGCCCGGCAGGATTCGAACCTGCGACCCGCCGGATTAGAACTCCAGACCTTAAGGTCGCAGCGACCTGCCATGAGCTGCAATTTGGCTCAACGAAGCCCTTTCCAGCCTGCAGCGAAGTACGCCCGGAGCAGGTAGCGGAGACAAGAGCGTACGTCGCAACGTACAACCACCCGGCGTCGTCGGAGGCGACCTACTCGCGCGGCGGGACGACGTTGACGACCCCGACCTCGGCACACGAGCAGCAGTCGGGCTGGTCGAGCCCGTCGCTGATCAGAAGCTGCAGCCCGTTCCAGAAACGCATCATCGCCTACCAGCGGCCCTCGAGGGCGGCGCGCTGGCGTTCGGCGACGAAGTCGGCGGCCGTCGTGTCGGCGAGCGTCCTCGGGCTGGGGAAGCTGGCGAAGCGGAGCCGACCTTTCGGCCGCCGCTCGGTCGCTTCGACCTCGACGGCCAGGAGCCGGTCGAGGAAGCGCGCGTATGAGGGCCTGCCTCGTCTTCTCGGCCTGCTCGCAGAGTGTGACGGACTAAACGCGCCCAGCGCGACGTCAGTCCGCGTCGCGGAGTCTCTCCAGGCCGTCGAGGATGAGGTCGAGCCCCAGCTCGAACCCGCTCTCGCCCCCGTCGCGCGGCTCGAGGTGCTGCGTGACGTGCTCGACGAGGTCGGGGTACTCCTCCGCCGGGAGCTGCCGGTGGAACGCCGACACGATGCCTGCGAGCTCCTCGCCCCTGTACGGGAAAGCTGAGCTGCATGGCGGTGTAGCCCAAGACGTATGCCTCGAGGATGTGAAAGGCGTGGTAGATCTGGTCCTTCGGGAGGCCCGCTTCCCGCAGCGTCCGGAGCCGCCAGTCGGCGTGTTGCAGCTGCGCCGGGCCGGCGGTCTCACGCGACATCCACAGCTTGCTTGCCCACGGGTGGAGCACGAGGACGTCGCGTGTCGAGATCGCGTTTCGGCGCATGGCCGCCTTCCAGTCGGCTCCGTCCGACGGGTGCTCGATCTCGCCGACGACTGCATCGACGATCCCGTCGAGGATCTCGTCCCTGTTGGCGACGTGGTTGTACGCGACATCGCCTCGACCCTGAGCTCCTTGGCGAGCCTCCGCATGCTGAGGGCCTCGATCCCGCCTTCGTCGACGAGGGCGGGAGTTCCAGCCCGGCGACGAGGTCTTCGGCACGTCGGGCCCACTCGTGGGCCGAGTACGCGCCTGCGCGTGAGCCTCGGCTCGTCAAGAAGCCAGCGAACGTGTCGTTCGAGGAAGCCGCCGCCGTTCCGATCGCCGCGCTGACCGCTCTTCAAGCGCTGCGCGACAAGGGACGGGTCCAGCCAGGGCAGAATGTCCTGATCAACGGCGCGTCCGGCGGCGTCGCACCTTCGCCGTGCAGATCGCGAAGGCGCTCGGCGCCGAGGTGACGGCCGTGTGCAGCACGAGGAACGTCGAGACTGCCCGCTCTCTCCGCGCGGACGCCGTCTGCGACTCACGCAGGAGGACTTCACGGAGAGCGGCGTGCGCCACGACCTGATGCTCGACATCGCCGGAAGCCGCCCGTTCAGGCAGTTCAGGCGTGTGTTGACTCCGAAGGCGACGGTCGTTCTCGTCGGAGCTCGGATAAAGCGAGGTCTCAATCCGCTCCTCCACCTCGGCGCGACGCTGGTGTCCTCGCTCGTGCGGAGCCAGAAGGCCACGTTCTTCATCGCGAAGATCAACAAGGACGATCTCGAGTTCATGCGCGAGCTGCTCGAGACGGGGAAGGTCACGCCCGTCGTCGACCGGACCTACGAGCTCAGCCAGGTGCGCGACGCTCTGCGGTACCTCGGCGAGGGACACGCGTGAGGGAAGATCGTCATCACGATGTGACGAGCGGCCGCCGCTCGAGGCTCGGGCTCAGCTCCACAGAGCGGTCAGAACCGAGCCCGCTCGAAGTACGCGGCCACTTCGACAGCTTCTCGTCCTGGGTCTCCCTCTCGCCACGCGACCCACTGAGGCCGCTTCGAGACCTCCTCGGGACGCCGGCCGCGGTTCCGCACAACCGGCGTACACCAGCGCCGCAAACCCGCCCCCGGACAGCGGATTCCGTTCGCACCGCGGAGGAATAGTCAAGAACGTCGGGGTGAAGCGACCTGCGACGAGGTGTGATGTGGCTCAACGAAGCCGTTTCGTGGCCTGCAACGCACTCCGTCCGGAGCGAGGCAACGGAGACACGCGTGTCGTCGCACCGTACAACCACCCGGCTCCTCTACTCGCCACTGTTGGCCGTGTGCGACTCCGTGGGGCGGGCCGGCCGTCCGTCCCGCGGTCAGAGATCGCCAGCAATCGCCTCGACGATCACCGATGCGTGCTCGAGCGCCTCGCGCACTTCTTCGAGCTCCACCCGGAGGGCCTCGTACTCGCTCTGATTGCGGAGGTCGCGAAGCGCGTCGAACTCGTCGAGGTGGGCGCCGATGCCGAGGTGGTCGAGCGCGGCTTGCGCGTACTCGCCCGTCTTCGCGTGCGCGCCCGGCCCTCTCGTCACGCGGTACCCGCGTGCGCGCATGTGGGCCGAGATGGCCTTGCGGATGGCGTCGTAGAGCGCCGTGAAGGCGAGCGTCGAATCCGACGCCATGATCGTCTCGGCGGAGGCGATGTGCCGGCGGGCGACGTCGATCTCCGCCCGCGCGGTCTCGGGGTCGGGACCGACCTCGCGGAGCTTCGTCTCGGCGAGGAGCTTCCGGACGTCAGCCTCGGCCATCGACCTTCTCGACGAGCGGGATCAACGGCTGGTCCTTGAGCGAGCGGATGAACCCGGTCGCGTCCGACTCCCACTCTGAAGCCGACAGCACGGTGGGGTTGACCTCGATGCCGAGCTCCTCGCTCGCATCCCGGCAAAGGCGAGAGAGCTTGCGCCGGTCGGGTCTTCCGAGGACGAGGAGGTCGATATCTCCCGGTGCCTCGCCCGGCTCGCCCGCGTGGCGATTCGCCCACGAGCCGTAGATGAACGCCTGTTCGACCCCGGCCAGCTCCCCGAGCCTTTTCCCGAGGACCGTCACCGGCCCGAAGGCCTTGAGGAGAAGTCCCTGCAGCTCGGGAAAGAAGGGCGAGTCCTCGTTCGGCCGGACGAGCCTGGCCCTTCCGATGCGCTCGCTCGTCAAGATGCCCGCCTCCTCGAGCCGCTCCGCCTCGCGCTGGACCGTCGCCGGATCGAGCTCGAGCTCATGCGCGAGCTGGTTGAGCGAGCGGCGCTCGTCCGGGTGGAGAAAGACGCGGGCGAGCAGCCGCGCCTGCCCACGCGAGCGGAAGAGGGGAAGGAGCAAGGGGGCTTCGGTTCTCATATTGCGTATAACGCGGTAAGTATTGCGTCATACACACAACGCGTCAAGGCCGATCGGCTGCGCGTACGCACACATCCCGCACGTCGCCTTCGGACTCCAAATCCCAGGGAACGAGCCGCGACGAAACTGCAACGCGTGCGGGCAAGCAGCAACGTACCGACCGCTGGCCTGGGTGGTTGTACGCACACACGTACGTCGCAGAATGCAGTTCTAACAACAGAGACTGCTGATTTGCAGGACTTTTCTATGCGCCCGGCAGGATTCGAACCTGCGACCCGCGGATTAGAAGTCCGCCGCTCTGTCCACTGAGCTACGGGCGCCTGGGCGCAAGGGTAGTCGGCACGCAGGCCGTGTGCGATCAGCGCGCGGCACGGGGATGCTCGACGTCTTCCCGGCGCTCCTCCTCGGCGAGGAAGCGCAGGAAGAACACCGCGAAGACAGCGAAGAACACGATCGCCTGCTCGACCGCCATCAGGACGCCGGCCAGCTGCTGGTCCTCGAGCGCGCTCAGGCCCCACAGCCGCTCGGGAGCATCGACGTAGAAGTCGTAGATGGCGTCGGGGACGAGCGCGATGACGAGACCGATCGGGCTGCCGAGGATGAACGCCGCGAAGACAAGCCCTGCGCGGGCGCCGGGGGCGAGACGGTGCGGCGCGTCCTGCAGAACGCTCCACCACATGGCGACGCCGGTCGTGAAGTAGAGCGCGTGCTCGAGGTGGAGCAGCGTATGCGGGTTCTCGAGCGCGGTCGAGTAGAGCCAGGGCAGATGCCAGAGCATGTAGTTCGCGAGCCAGAGTGGGAGCGCGACGGCCGGGTGCGTGAGCGCGCGGACGATTCCTGGCCGCGCGATCGTCGCGGCGAGCACGGGCGGCAGCCCGAGCACGACGAGGAGCGGCGCCCACTCGGCGAGGACGACGTTCTGGAGCAGGTGGATCACGAGCAGGTAGTTCATCGCGATGGTCTCGAGCGGTGTGATCGAGACGGCGAGGGGAAGCACCATCGCGGCGACGAAGCACGCGACCCGCCAGGCGGGCGCGGGGAAGCGGCGGAGGGCGACGATGTACGTGACCGTCAAGAGCGGGACGAGGAAGAGCGCCTCGGGGTTCCACGACCACCTGTACGGGTCCACGGCGCTACGCTAACGAGACGCGGGTGTAGCTCAGTTGGCAGAGCGGTGGGTTTCCAACCCACAGGTCACGGGTTCGAGCCCCGTCGCCCGCTTCTCCATCCGGCGCGCACGCTTCGCTGCTGTTGTCGTAAATGAATACAGCAGCTCAGATACGGGCGCGACACCTACGCTC
>JBOHBD010000217.1:0-5168 GCA_050698195.1 Gaiellaceae bacterium | reverse complement strand
GAGCTTGGGGCCGCGACCGGCGTATGCAGCTCGACCCTCCATCGTCTGCTCCTCGACGCGCACCGCGACGGCGGCCTACCTCGTGGCTGCGTGCTCTTGGTCGACGAGGCCGCGATGGCCGAGACTCGCGTTCTCGCGCCGGTGCTCGAGCTCGTCGAGCGAGCGGAGGGACGGGCGATCCTGGTCGGCGATCCGCACCAGCTCCCGTCCGTCGGAGCCGGCGGCCTCTTCCCCGCCCTCTGCGAGCGGCTCGGCGCGATCAACCTCGCCGACAACCGCCGCCAGCGCGACCTCTCCGAGCGAAGAGCGCTCGCCCTGCTCCGCGCGGGCCAACCCGAGCCCTACCTCGCGCACGCGGCCAAGAGGGGGCGCCTCCACCTCGACGACGATCCGAGCGAGGCCAAGCAGCGCCTGCTCGAGGACTGGTGGCGGGTCGCCGAGCACGACCTCGCCGGAAACGTCATGCTCGCCTACCGACGATCCGACGTCCGCGAGCTCAACGAGGCCGCGCGGACGGTCCTCACCCGCGCCGGTCGCCTCGGCCCCGACGCCCTTGACGCTGGGGGGCGCGAGTTTCGGGTCGGCGACCGCGTGCTCTGCCGCCGCAACGACCTCCCGCTCGGCGTCCGTAACGGCACCCGCGGCACGGTTATCGAGCTCGGACCCTTGGCGCTCAAGCTGCGGACCGACGCGGGCCTGCTCCGCTCCCTCCCGCTTCACTACGCGAAAGCGGATCTCGACCACGCCTACGCACTTACGGGTCACGCCGCTCAGGGCGCGACCTGCGAGCGGGCCTTCGTCCTCCTCCCCGATCAGGGAGCGCTCCGCGAGTGGGGCTACGTCGCCTGCTCGCGAGCCCGCAGCGAGACGCACCTCTACCTGGGCGAGCGCGACCCACTCGAGCACGAGACCCCTCTCCGCGAGCCCAACGCGCCGGCTCCATCGGAACGCGTCGCGCGCGCCCTCGAACGCTCATCAGCCGAGACACTCGCGCTCGACCAGAGCCGAGAGCGACGCGACCCGACGATGCGCCTCATCGCCCAGCAGCAGGAGCACCTCGATCACCTACGCGACCGAACTGCCGAGCGACTTGCAGCCGCCCAGGGCGAGCTCCAGCGCCTCCACTGGTGGAACCGCGGCCGCCGAGCAGGGCTCGAGGCGCAGATGGCGCGCGACCGGTTTGCGCTTGACCGAGCCGACAGGAAGCGGGAACAGCTGCGCCAGCCCGCGGAGCGGCGCATGCAGTTCCTCACACTCGCTCGCGAGCGCGACGAGCTCGCACCCTCGTTGCGACCGGAGCCGCCGCGGCCGCGCCTGGAACGCGAGCCGCCCGGGCTCGGGCTGGAGCTCTGATCCGGATGGTCAGCGACGGGAGCGCCGCATCATTCAGCGCGGCTGCCGGAGAGCGAGGATTGGAGCTCGGCCACGCGCGGGCGATATTCGCGACGATCTTGCATCCTGATCTCCCTCAAGTGAGGTAGGTGAACGAGTGGCGACAGGTCACCATCAACGACCCTCGTTGAGCCCCAGGCGTAGAGGACCTCCAGTCTCTGGAGCTGCTCGATCGGAGCGAACGACTCGATGTCTCTGCAATCGCTCACCCCGAGGAAGCGCAGGTTGACGAGCGAGGCGACATCGTCGATTGCGCTCAGCGATCGACACCTCTCCAATTCGAACTCTTCCAGCGTCGCGCCGAGGTCAACGACGTCGCCGATGTCATGAAGCCTCGGGGCACCAACGATGCTCAGCACCTCGAGCCCGGGCAAGTTGCTGGCACCGTCGAGCGATTCCAGCAGCGGGGCGTCCTTGATGGTCAGGCGCTGCAACTCGACGTGGTCACGGAAGGCGTGCAGGTCCACCTCGTCGAATCGCCATGTGACCACGTTCTGCAGCTCGTCCAGCTCGTTCAGCGTGGAGCGGATGAGCGCCCACTCGGCGCCGAGCGCCCGCAGCCGCGGGACAAGGCCGAGGTCGAGCTCGGCGGGCGGCGCCGCCTGCACGGAGAGATCTTCGAGCGACTCGGCGAGCCGCCCGATCGGTGTGAGATCCTCGATCGCCCGGTCGAGCACCCTCAACCGGCGAAGCCCCCAACCAGCCTCCAGGAACTCGAGGTTGTGGTCAGCGAATCCTCGCGCGTAGTTGAGCACGAGCCCGTCGGCCTCTCCTCGCCGAAGGGTCTCCGCTGCCTCGCGTGACCACGCGCCTGTGACCACGAGAGAGCGCCCTTCGGGCGAATCATCGAAGACGAACGGGGCAGCGTTCACGGTCGGCTGTAGCCCGCCGGCATCAAGTGGAAGCGGTTCGGTCCGATCACGTTGCGCTCGTTCAACAAGAGGTCGATGCCTCCCAGCTCGTCGATCTTCTGCTGCTCAGCAATTTCCCGCGCGATCCTGTCGCCGCGAACTGATACTCGTTCTGCCGCGTCGGCTTCGGCCTGCGTGAACTTTCCGGTCCTTACATGTCGCGCAAGCCGGACAGAAATCTGTCCGGATTGCCCAACATAGATACCTCGGGCGGTTCGAACGATGTAGATGCCCGCTTGGACTGCTCTGAGCTCGCCGAGTCCAGGCACGAAGAGGCCGCCGATGAGCCCCATCGGTATGGCGCCTTGAAACAACGCGGAGCACGTGTCAGGCCTAATGCCAACGGCGTTGAGGAGTTTGGTCGAGTAGCCACCCGTCAGCCCGTGGGCGAAACCAGCCGTGTAGTTCCCGACCGCGATGGCGCCGCTGACCGCCGCGTGTCCCACGTCGCTCGCGCCGCTGATCACGCTACGGCCGAAGTCGCGTGCGCAGTCCAGCGGATCAGTCCAGCACGCCAAGCCGCTTGGATCGATCGCATTCAGCGGATTGCCGCTCACGTAGCCGTACGGCTGCCTGGTCAGCTGCTCGATGGGATCGCGGCTGAGGAATTGCGCGGTCGCTGGGTCGTAGTAACGAGCTCGCATGTAGATGAGCCCCGTCTCCGCGTCGGTGTACTGGCTAGCGAACCCGAGCGGCGTGGTCGCCGTTCCCGTGGAGCCCGAGAGGGCGCCGTACGCGTCGTAGGTGAAACTCGCGACGGCGCTGCCGGCCGCGTCAGTCAGCAGCCGCGTGGAACCGAGCTGGTCGTGGTGGTAGAAGCGGACGTTGTCGGCCGCATCGATCTGCTCGAGAGGCGTGCCGTCGGGTCCGTAGATGTAGCTCACGGCGCCGTCGGACAGGAGCCGCGGCAGCTTGCTCGACTCGTCCCACGTGAAGTACTGGGTCGTCGCACCCACAGTCTTCGAAGCGCGGAGCCCGTCGCCGTCGTAGGCATAACTGGCGCTCGCCGCGCCGCTCACCGAAGTCAGGCGCCCAGCCTGGTCGAAGACGTGGCTCGATGCAGGCGCGCCGGTCGGAGTGAAGCCGGTGCGCTGACCGAGCCCGTTGTAGCTGTAGGCCCCTGCGGGACCCGACTGCAACTGATTGGCGGCGTCGTAGGTGAAGCCGCTCACGCCGGCGAGCGTGGTGGGATTGTCTGCCGCGTCGTACGCGAAGCTGCCGGAGTTCACGAGCCGGTTGAGCTGGTCGTATCCGTAGCTCTGCGCCGCCCCCGGGAGGCCTGTTGGCGTCTCGCTTTGAAGCTGCCCCACGCTGTCGCGCCCGTACGCCAGGCTGGCGAGCGTCGTGGACCCGCGAGCCATCGCGATACCCACCGTCTGCCCGGCGTTGTCGTACGTGTACGTGTCGACGTTCGCAGTCGACGCCGGGAACGTGACGGTGGCTAGCTGCGAGTCGGGCGTGTAGTCGAATGTGGTCGTATTGCCAAGCCAGTCGCGGATGGTCTGGATCCGTTCGGCGTTGTCGAACGTGCGAGTGATCGTCTTCCCGTTCGGGTAGGTGACGCTGGTCTGGTTGTTGGCGAGGTCGTAGCCGAAGGAGGTCGTGGCACCGCGCCCGTTGACCACGTTCGTGAGCCGCCGAAGCGAGTCGTAGGTGTAGCTCCAGCTGCCGGTGCCGTCGGTCATCGACGTCCGTTCGCCGTTGCTGTCATAGCCGTAGCTGACGCTCGGAGTCGTACCGTCGGAGAAGGCGACGGCCGTAACCTCGCTGTCGGCGTTGTACGTGAAGGCGGTCGTCCGGCTCAGCGGATCGACGATGCTCCGCACGTTGCCGACTGCATCGACGGAGTAGTTCGTCGTCCGGTTGAGCGGATCGGCTGCCGAGACTTGATGACCGAGGGCACTGTAGGCATAGCTCGTCGTCTTCCCGGCCCCATCGGTCTGCGAAGCAAGGTTTCCGACCGCATCGTAGGACGACCTGATGATCGAGCCGTCCGCGCGCGTGATCTCGGTCAGCTGGTTCGCGGCGTCGTACGTGTAGGTCGTCGCGTTCGAGTTCGCGTCGGTGACCGTCAGAAGGTTCCCGTCGTTGTCGTAGGTGTAGCTCGTCTGATGACCGAGTGGATCGGTGACCGAGAGCCGGTTACCCGCGGCGTCGTAGCTGTATCTCGTCGTGTACTGGGCCGGGTCAGCGCCCGTCACGTTGCCGCGCGGACTGACCATGGTCAATCCCCGGCCGAGCGAGTCGTAGGTGTAGGTGGTCTTTCCCCCGACAGCATTGGTCACGCTCGCCACGTTCCCGGCGGCGTCGTACGTATACGTCGTGGAGTTCCCCTTGGGATCCGTGACCGATGTGAGGTCGCCGGGATGGCTCGGGTCGCCGTAGGTGTACGTGACCGCCTGGTTCTGAACCGGGCTCGACTGGAGGAGCGGCGTCGAGAAGCTGACGAGGTTCCCGCGAGCGTCGAAGGTGTATGTCGTCGTCGTGCCCTTGCCGTCCTTGTACGACGTCAGATCGTTCAGCGAGTCGTAGGTCATGCTCGTCGTCCGGTTGAGCGCGCTCGTCGTCGACGTCACGTTCCCCCGCTGGTCGTAGGTGGCCGCACGCGTGTGGTTGTTCGGATCCGTCGCCGACGTCCGACCGAGCACGTAGGGGTCGTATGTGTAGGTCCACGACGCGGCCGAGGGCGTTCCCACAGCCTGTGTCTCTCTGACGAGCTGGCCCCCGACGTCGTAGACGTGCTCGGTGACGTAGCCACGTGCGTCGGTCACTCTCGTCGTCTCGTTCGCGACCCCGCCGCAGCAGTCGCTGTAGGAGTACGTCGTCTGGCGATTCAGAGCGTCCTTCTGCGTCAGCGCTCGCTTG
>JBOHBD010000216.1:0-3198 GCA_050698195.1 Gaiellaceae bacterium | reverse complement strand
GGGCCAGGAGATGGACATTCCGATCGAACAGGTCATGGTCGGGGAGATCGTTATCGTTCGCCCCGGCGAGAAGATCCCGGTCGATGGCATCGTCCTGGAGGGCCGCTCGGCCGTCGACCAGTCGATGCTCACGGGCGAGCCCGTCCCGGTCGACGTCGGGCCCGGGGCGGCCGTCGCCGGCGCCACGATCAACACCTACGGCAGGCTCGTCGTTCGCGCGACGAAGGTCGGCGGCGAGACCGCGGTCGCCCAGATCGCCCGGCTCGTCGGGGAGGCGCAGGCGGGGAAGGCACCAGTGCAGCGCCTCGTCGACCGCATCTCGGCCGTCTTCGTCCCGATCGTGATCGGGCTCGCGCTCGCGACGCTCGCCGGCTGGCTCCTCGTCTCCGGGGACGCGGGCGAGGCCTTCTCCGCCGCCGTTGCCGTGCTCATCATCGCGTGCCCGTGCGCGCTCGGCCTGGCGACACCGACCGCGCTCATGGTCGGAACCGGGCGCGGCGCACAGCTCGGGATCCTCATCAAGGGGCCCGAGATCCTCGAGCGCACACGGCGCATCACGACCGTCGTCCTCGACAAGACGGGGACCGTCACCGAGGGCAAGGTCGAGCTCGCCGGCGTGACGCCGCTCGACGGCGAGACGCGTGAGGACGTCCTCATGCTCGCCGGCGCGGTGGAGGCGGCCTCGGAGCATCCCGTCGGCCAGGCCGTCGCGGCCGCGGCGCGCCGTGAAGCGGGTGAGCTTCCGGAAGTCGCCGACTTCAGGAACGTGCCGGGAGTCGGCGTCTCCGGCGTCGTGGACGGGCGCGAGGTCGAGGTCGCACGCCGGAACGGCGCGATCACCGTCTCGTGGGACGGCAGGCCGCGGGCGACGCTTACCGTCCGCGACACGGTCAAGCCGACGAGCGCGGACGCGGTCGCTGAGCTGAAGCGGCTCGGTCTCGCTCCCGTGCTCCTTACCGGCGACGGCCTCGAGACCGCCGAGCAGGTCGCGCGCGAGGTGGGGATCGAGCGCGTCCTCGCCGAGGTCTACCCGGATGAGAAGGTCGCCGAGGTCCGGCGGCTGCAGGAGGCGGGAGAGGTCGTCGCGATGGTCGGGGATGGGATCAACGACGCGCCCGCGCTCGCACGGGCCGACCTCGGCCTCGCCATCGGCACGGGGACGGACGTCGCGATCGAGGCCTCGGACATCACGCTCGTCTCGGGTGACCTGCGCGCCGCGGGTGACGCGATCGCGCTCGCGCGGCGGACGCTGCGGACGATCAAGGGCAACCTCTTCTGGGCGTTCGCCTACAACGTCGCGGCGATCCCGCTCGCCGTCGCCGGCCTCTTGAACCCGATCGTGGCCGCCGCTGCGATGGCCTTCTCGAGCGTCTTCGTGGTCACGAACTCGCTCCGGCTCCGGCGCTTCCACTCCGCCCGCGAAGGAGCGACCACATGAGTCGGACCGAGACGCACGGCTACGTCGCCGACAAGGACGCGATCGTCCGCCGCCTGCACCGGATCGAGGGCCAGGTGCGCGGGATCGAGCGCATGATCGAGGAGGACCGGTACTGCATCGACGTCCTCACCCAGATCTCCGCCGTCTCGACCGCGCTCGACAGCCTCGCGTTCGTGATCCTCGACGATCACGTGAACCACTGCGTCGCCCGCGCGCTCGCGTCCGGCGACCCCGCAGCGGCGGACGAGAAGAGCAGGGAGCTCCTCGAGGCCGTGCACCGGTTCTCGCGGAGCCGCTAGACCGCACCGCGGACGACCAGGGGTCTGGCTGACGCGTCCAGACGCTCTCAGCGCGACTCGGCCGCAAGGCGCGTGCCGAAGACGACGAGCACCAGCCCGGTGACCGCGTCGAGCACACGCCTGGCCGGCCCGGCCAGGAGCCGCCGCACCCGGGCGACGGCGACCGCGTAGAGCGTCAGCCACCCGAGCGTGAGCGAGCAGAAGAGCAGGCCGAGCGCGAGAAGCACGAAGAACGAGCCGCTCCCACCCGGCGCGAACTGCGGCAGGAGGCTCGCGAAGAAGACCGCCATCTTCGGATTGCCGAGATTGCTGATCACGCCCTGGCGCAGCCCCCGCGAGGGCGAGACGTCCCCGCCCCCAGCGGGCCTCGGGCCGGGTGAGCGGCGGCGCACGGCCGCGTAGATCGACTGCGCGCCGAGGTAGACGAGGTACGCCGCGCCTGCGAGCTTGAGCGCGCGGAACGCGGCCTCGGAGGCGCTCAGGATCGCGACGACGCCGGCGCTCGCCGCAAGCGTCCACATCGCCTGGCCGAGCCCGACTCCTGCGGCGGTGGCGATCCCGGCCCGTCGTCCGCCGCCGAGGGTGTTCCGGATCGTCAGCGCGGTGTCCTGCCCCGGCGTGCAGATGACGACGGCCGAGACGGCGACGAACGCGGCGAGGCTTTCGAGCACGGGCGAAGTATCGCGGTCGGATAGCGTCGAGACGTGGCCGAGCGGACCCTCACTCAGCGCGAGCTGAACCGGGCGCTGCTCGCGCGGCAGCTCCTGCTCGAGCGGGCGGGTGTCTCACTGCCGCGGGCGGTCGAGCGGCTCGCCGGGATCCAGAACCAGTACGCGCCGAACGCGTACATCCGGCTCTGGTCCTGCCTCGAGAGCTTCCGTCGCGACGATCTCACCCGCGCGCTCGAGCGGCGGACCGTCGTGCAGGCGACCTTGCTGCGGGCGACGATCCACGTCGTCTCGAAGCGCGACTTCTGGCCGTTCGCGGTCGCGATTCGCGCGGCGCAGCGCGATTGGTGGCTCCGAGTGCGGCGTCCGCGGCCGAAGGAGCGGGAGCTCGAGGCGGCTGCCGCGGAGCTGCGGGCTCTCCTCGCGGACGGTCCGCGGCGTCACGGGGAGCTGGCGGAGGTCGCCGGGCGCGGGTGGGGCATGGTCGGCCCCTGGCTCGAGCTCGTCCGCGTGCCGCCCTCGGGAACGTGGGCCGAGCGGCGCGCGCATCTCTTCCATACCGCCGAGCGCTGGATCGGGCCGGAGGAGATCTCGCCCGACGACGCGCTCGATCACCTCGTCCGCCGCTACCTCGCCGCGTTCGGGCCGGCACCGAGGACCGATATCGCCGGCTGGGCCGGCCTCAACGTGCGTGAGCTCGCGCCTGCGCTCGAGCGGGTTCGTCTCCGCCGGTTTCGGAACGAGCTGGGGAAGGAGCTCCTCGACCTCCCGCGCGCCCCGCTCCCCGACCCCG
>JBOHBD010000215.1:0-8949 GCA_050698195.1 Gaiellaceae bacterium | reverse complement strand
ACCGGCTCGTTCAGGTGCCGGCAGGCCGTGCCGTCGCCGTGCGTGGGCGGGTCCGGCAGCGGCTCGTGGTCGAACCACGCCTACGGGCATGCGATCGACCTCAACCCCGTCGAGAACCCGTACGTCGGTTGCGGCCGGACGCGAGATCGAGCGAGCGCGCGGTACATCGAGCGCACGCGGTTGCGCAAGGGCATGGTGACGCCGGCGGTCGTGCGTGCGTTCCGCTCGATCGGCTGGGGCTGGGGCGGGCGAGTGGTCCGGTCGGACGAAGGACTACATGCACTTCTCCACCACCGGGCACTAGCCGCGATGGCGTGACGAGCGAACCGCGCTCACCTGGGCTCCGGCGACGTGTCGTCCTCTTGGGGCTGATCGCCGCTGCCGCGGTCGCCTCGGGAGCCGCCGCTGCCCCGACGGCGGATCCCAGGCTGGCGAGCGCCCTCGAGCGCGGCGGGCTCGATCCGGGGAGCGTCGTCGCCGAGCACAGCCACGAGAACGAGCAGCTCGGGCTCGTCATCCGGGGTCGGTGAGCTTTCGCGTCGACACCGAGACCCGGGTGCTCGGCCCGGGCGAAAGCTGGCGCATCCCCGCGAACACGCCACACGAAGTGCATGTGGGCCCAGAGGGCGCGGTCGTCGTCGACGTGTTCACGCCGGCGCGTGACGACTGGCGGGCGCTCGAGCATCTCGACGCGGGACCGCCGCGCTGGCCTTAGAGCGTTCGCCACTCCCGCGGGAGGATGCGGCCGAGGAGCCGGAAGCGACTCGAGCCGAGCGGGCGGAACACCATCGTCTCACCCTCCTCGAGCGTGAGCCCGGTCATGTCCGTCACGACGACGCCGTGCGTCACGAGAACGGTGATCGTGCGCCGCGCCGGCTTCGTCGCGATCAGCCGACGGGCGGCTCGGACCCGCCTCCGCCAGCGCGCGTCGTGCTCCGCGGTGATCGTGTTCAGGAGCGCCCGGCTCACGACCGCACGGCCGAACGCCAGCCGTGCGGTCGCGCGGGTGCGACAGAACGCGCTCGTGAGCACGGTCCCGATCCTCAACCCCAGGCGCCGTACGCCGCGCCCGATCGCGCGGGCTTCCGCGCGGCCCTGCGGCGAGAGGTTGCGCTGGGTGCGGCAGTCGCTCAGATCGACGGGAACCTCGTCGGGTTTCGAGAAGTCGGTCGCAGCGTGCCTGAGGACGAGCACGAGCTCGACGACGCGAGGCTGCTCCGCTCCCCGTCGATCGTGCGAGCGTGAACGCCCTCCCAGATGCGCAATGGACGCGACCCGGCGAGATCGTCGAACGCGCTCACGCGAGCAGCCTAACCTTGCGGCTCCAGCATGACCGGCACGAGAGCCTCGGCTTCCGGCGCGACGGTGACGTGGATCGCGGCCGGCTCGCGGACCCACGCAATGAGGTTGCGCGCAGTGAGGTCGTCCAGCAGGAACTGGAACGCTTGCGCCTGCGCGCCGGACTCGTAGCGCCGGCGGATGTCGAACGCGTAGCCGGTCGTGTGCAGGGAGTAGCCCTGCGTGGCCTCCGGGTTTCCGTTCCGGAGAAGCTGCTGGTACGCCTCGTCGCGCACGGTGCTCGTCACCTCGAGGGGCGTCGCCGCGCCGCTGAGCGCCTGTACGCGCGCGGACAGGTAGACGAGCAGGGCGAGGGCCTCCGCGCGCAGGCCGCGGTAGAGCTCCCTCGGCCGCCCGACCTGCGGTGCAAGCTCGCCCATCGTCCGGTCGACCGCGAACCCGAGGTCGGGATTGCCGGGCAGTGGCTGAAGGACGTGCTCGTCCCACGCCCGCTGCACCTCGACCGCGTCGGCAAAGCGCTCGGTCTCCGACGGCGGGTGCAACACCTCCTCGGCGCTCGCCTTCGACCGGTGCAGCAGGTCGAGCTCCCGCAGGCGGCCGGGGTCGTCGCGGTAGAGCCGCATGATCTCCTGGGCCGCGAGGACTCTCCAGTAGTACGTCGGCGAGTCATCGCCCAGGCGCGCGAGCAGCATGTGCGCCGCGCGGTTGCGGTCCGGGGCAGTGTCGAAGAAGACGCGAAGCCAGGAGAGATCTCCCTCCTCGACGAGGTCGGGCGTTGCGATCGTCGGATCGGCATTCGCGAACGCCCGGAGGACGTTCGTCAGGTTCCCGATTCCCATGTGGTACGAGACGACGGCGAGGTCGTCCCGCCCGAGCCGCCCCCGCGCCGTCGTGAGGTAGCGGACGGTGCCGGCGAGCGCCTGCTCGGGGTCGAAGCGCGCGTCGATCGCGCGACGCCGCTCGCGGAGGCGTTCCGCCCGCGAGTCGCTCCCGCGCCGTAGCGCGCGCGCGATCCGGTCGGTCAACGCCCGGCTCCGATCGAGATCCACGGTCATTCCGAGGAAGTTCTGGGCGGTTTCGGCGAGGATCTGGGTCAGCCCCGCTGCCGCAGCGGGGTCGTTGCCCGCGATGACGTCGGGCCGGCCGCCGCTCTCCAGGAACACGACCGCCTCGACGAGATCCGCGTCGAAGCCGCTCCCCTCGACGGAGTCCTCCACGAGCTGCCGGAACGCTTCGGTGCGCCGCGCGGTCGCGAACACGCCGCCCGGGCTCTTGGCGTAGAGCGGCTGGCTGAGGCCGCGGGCGGCGCTCCGCTCGAGCTCGTCAGCGCGAGCGTCGTCGTACGCAAGCACCTCGGACACGGTCGCGTCGGCGCGCGGCACGAGGACGCCGGTCGGCTCATCGTCCTCGAGCGACCAGAGGGCAGCCAGAACGAGCGCCGAGGCGATCGCGACGACTGCCGCGGCCGCGACCAGGCGCCGACGGCGCACGGCCCTGCGATCGCGCGAGGAGGCGGTCACCATGACACCTGAGCCATTCTCGCCAATGGCCGAGGTCGAGCACGTGGGAGCGACACCAGCCTCGCGCGCAGTGGCGTGGTTGCCAGAATGCCGGGATGGCGACGCTGCCCTCCGGGACGGTCACGTTCGTGTTCAGCGACATCGAGGGCTCGACGGGGCTGCTGAAGCGGCTCGGCGAGCGCTACGCCGAGGTCATCGCCGAGCACCGACGCATCGTGCGGGAGGCGTTCGGCGCGCACGGCGGCGTCGAGATCGACATGCAGGGAGACTCGTTCTTCTTCGCCTTCGCCCGTGCCCGCGACGCCGCGACGGCCGCCGTCGAGGCGCAGCGAGCGCACGCCGAGCAGTCGTGGCCGGGTGACGAGAGCGTCCGCGTGCGCATGGGTCTCCACACGGGCGAGCCTGCCGTCGGGGCGGAGGGGTACCTCGGGGTCGACGTCGTGCGGGCAGCACGGCTCTGTGCGACGGGACGGGGTGGGCACGTCCTCCTGTCCGAGGCGACCCGCGCGCTCCTCGGGTCGTCCCTGCCCGAGGGTGTCTCCGTCCACGCCGTCGGCGAGCGGCGGCTGAAGGACATCGACGAGCCCGAGCGCGTCTACGAGCTCGAGATCGAGGGTGTCGAGCAGCCGGAGCCGGAACCCGAGATGCCCGTGCCCGCGACGGACGAAGACTGGAAGCTGCGCGCGGAAGACCTGAAGAAGCGCATGACCGAGCGGATCACCGCGGGCGTCTTCGAGCAGCTCGAGCGCTCGCTCGGCGAGCGCGGCAAACGGCGTTGACCTTCCGCGAGCGGCCCCCTGCCGGCGAGCCGGAAGGGCTGCTCGTCCTCCACCACGGCCGCGGCGCCGACGAGAACGACCTGCCCTCCCTCGGCGACGTGCTCGATCCGGAGCATCGGCTTCACGTCGTCACGCCGCGCGCACCGCTCCAGCTCCCAGGGTGGCCGGGGTACCACTGGTACGTCGTTCCGCGCGTCGGCTACCCCGACCCGGCGACGTTCCACGAGGCGTACGCCGCGCTCGCTTGGTTCCACGACGACCTCTGGAAGCGCACGGGGATCGAGCCCGGCCGCACGGTCCTCGGCGGCTTTTCGATGGGCTCCGTGATGAGCTACTCGCTCGGCCTCGGAGCAGACCGGCCCGCTCCCGCGGGGATCCTCGCATTCTCGGGGTTCGTGCCCGTCGTCGACGGTTGGGAGCCCGATCTGCCGGGCCGCGCGACGCGCGTGTTCGTCGCGCACGGCCGCAACGATCCGATCATGGAGGTCGGCTTCGCGCGTCGCGCCCGAGATCTCCTCACGGCCGGCGGGATCGACGTCGAGTACCACGAGTCCGACGACGCGCACGACATCGATCCCGCACACGTGCCGGCCGCGATCGCGTGGCTGCGGGCGACGCTGAGTCCGTAGGTTTTCGGCGTGGAGCCGCTCGTCTCGCCGCCGCTCGCCGGCAGGATGTATCGCTCGAGTCGTCGCATCCGGCTCTCGGACCGCGCGCGGGACGGCAGGCTGCGGCTCGACGCGGTCGCGCGGTACCTCCAGGACGTCGCAGGGGACGACGTCGAGGAGACCGGCTGGGGCGCGCCCGAGCACCTCTGGGTGATGAGGCATCTGCGGATCGACGTGGTCGCGCCGCCCGTCGAGGACGAACGCGTCGAGCTGGTTACCTGGTCGAGCGGCAGGGCGACCGTGGCCGCGGGAAGGCGCATGTCGCTCGCCGGCGACCGCGGCGGGCGAGTCGAGGTCGACAGCGTTTGGGTTCATCTCGGGCCCGACGCGAGGCCCGCGAGGATCGACGACTTCGGCGTCTACGCCGAGACGGCGGGAGAGCGGGTGGTCTCGACGAAGCTCGAGCTCCAGGAGCCTGCTGCGGTTGCCCGCCGCACGCGGTGGCCGCTGCGCGTGAGCGACATCGACCTCCTCGGCCACGTGAACAACGCCGCGTACTGGCAGGCCGTCGAGGAGTGCCTCCGGGGGGCGCCTCTCGATTCAGGGCTGCCGTTTCGCGCGTGGCTCGACCACCGCCACGCGATCGACCTAGAGGACGAGGTCGAGCTCGTGGAGGACGCCGGAGACGGACGGCTCGCGATCGCGTTCAGCGTCGGTCGTGTGACGAAGGCGGTCGCCCGCGTCGAGCAGACCCGATTGCTCACGGTGTCTCGAGGTCGCGGCGCTCCACGAGCAGCGATCCCGTGACGAGGGCGACGAGCGCGGTGACGAGCACGGCGAGCACGCCCCAGCCGTTTGCCCCGTTCTGGAGAGGCGAGGAGCCCACGAGCCAGAAGGGCGACACGAAGCGGAAGGGGTCGAGCCAGCCCGCGACCTCGTGTAGACCCCCGACGAGGTAGCCGGCGGCCGCCAGGCCCACGGGCACGCCGATCGCGAGCGCACGACTGGGTACGGCAGCACCGACGGCGAGAGCCAGCCAGCCGTGGAGCAGGCCGAGCGCCGCGAGCGAGGCGAGCCCTTCCGCCAGCCGTCCGAACGAGAGATCGAGGCCGACGACCGGGTCGAAGACGACGATCGTGGCTCCCACGGTCGCGCACGCGAGCAGTACCTCGCCCGCGCCGGCGGCACCTTTCGCGAGCACCGCGTCCCGCCGTCGCAGCGGATACGAGAGGACGAGCTCGAGCCTACCGGCGTCCTCCTCGCCGGCGATCGCTCGTGCACCCGACCCGATTGCGAGCACGAGGACGAGCACCGGGAGCATGAAGCTGAAGAGCTCGATGTCGAGATATCCCGCTCCGGACGTGAGGTCGCCGCCCTCGGCGAGCCCGAAGAGCGACTTCAGGACGTCCGGGTAGCTCTCCACGAGCTCGTTGAACTCGGGTGAGCTCTCGATCGAGGGGAAGATCGCGGCGATCAGGGTCGCGTACGCCGCAATGCCGGCGCACCATCCCGCAAGGGCGCGGCGGTGGTCGCTCAGGCTGCGCCAGACGAGCTCAGACGCCGTCGTCGGCCTCCTCCCGGTACAGCTCGAGGAAGATCTCTTCGAGGTCCGCCGGCTGGGAGACGAGGTCGGCGATCGGATGCCGAGCGGCCGTCTTGACGAGCGCGTCCATCGCGGTCTCGGGTGCCGAGAGCGTGAGGACCAGCCCGTTCGCACCGGTCACCCGCACTCCGTCGAGAGAGCGGAACTGCGACGTGTCCACTGGCTCGGAGAACGTGATCCTCACGTGTCTCAGCGAGCGCTCCCTGAGGCCCTCGACCGAGTCCACGTCGACGAGTCGACCGGAGCGGATGATCCCGACGCGGTCGGCGACGTGCTGCACTTCGTCGAGGGAATGCGACGAGAGAAAGACCGTGCGGCCGTCCGCAGCCGTCTCGCGCAGCAGCGCGCGGACCTCGCTCTGGAGGAGGGGATCGAGGCCGGCCGTCGGCTCGTCGAGGACCACGAGGTCCGGGCGGTGCATGAACGCCTGCACGAGACCGATCTTCTGGCGGTTCCCCTTCGAGAGCTGCCGGATCGGCCGGTCCTGGATCACGCCGAACCGCTCGCAGAGTGCGTCACGCAGGGTCTCGTCGACACCGCCACGCAGCCGAGCGAGCGACTCGAGCTGCTCGCGGCCCGTCAGTCGGTCCGCGAGACGCAGGTCGCCGGGGAGATAGCCCACTCGCCGTCGTGCGGCGCCGCTCTCGGTACGTGAGTCGAGGCCGAGCACCGACGCGTGCCCGGCGGTGGGATGGATGAGATCGAGGAGCAGTCGGATCGTCGTGCTCTTGCCGGCTCCGTTCGGCCCGAGATACCCGAAGACCTCGCCGCGCTCGACCCGGAGATCGAGGTCGACGAGCGCGTGCACCGCCCGTCCATAGGTCTTCGAGAGCCTGTCCGTCAGGATTGCGGCCGCATCCGGCACACCGCGATCGTACTGTCGCCCAGCCGTTGGCCCGGCACTCTCCACGCCGGCTACCCTGCGCGAGTGGACGAGGAGACCCGGCTCTCGCGGCGCGACTCGCTCCTCAAGCTCGGCGGGCTCCTCGGCGGCATTGTCGCCGTCGGAGGCTGGAAGGTCGCCGAGGAAGCCGGCGCCGGGCCGGCCGCGGTCGCGTCGGGAGTCGTCGGCTGCGTCCTGGCCCCCGAACAGACCGAAGGGCCGTTCTACCTCGACGAGCAGAAGGTCCGCCGCGACATCACCGACGGGAAGCCGGGGGTCCCTCTGATGTTGCGGCTCGGGGTCGTGGACGTCTCGACCTGCCGCGCGATCAGGCGTGCCGTCGTCGACGCCTGGCACTGCGACGCCGCCGGCGTCTACTCGGGGGTGCAGGGGCCGGGCGGCGCCGGCGCCTTTTTGCGCGGGATCCAGCGAACGGACGCGAAAGGCGTCGCCGTCTTCGAGACGATCTACCCGGGTTGGTATCCCGGGCGAACGGTGCATGTCCACGTCAGGGTCTCGCTGGGCGGGAACGTCGTGCACACCGGCCAGCTCTACTTTCCCGACTGGGTCACCGACGCCGTGTATCGGCGCGCGCCGTACCGCCGCCGGCCCAACAGGGACCCGCGCAACGCGGGGGACTCGATCTACCGGAACGGCGGCAAGCGCTCGACGCTGAAGCTGCGCAGGAGCGGGTCGGGGTACGTCGGCTCGATCGCGATGGGGGTCCAGCGCTCCTGATCGGCCCCGCGGAGCGCGAGCGCGCCCTCGACCGCCTGCGCGAGATCTGCCTCGCGTTCCCGGAGGTCAGCGAGCGCCCGAGTCACGGCGCGCCGACGTTCTTCGTCCGCGGGAAGCGCGCGTTCCTCATGGTCCTGACGGACCACCACGGCGACGGGCGCTTCGCCGTCTGGTGCGCAGCGCCGGCGGGTCTGCAGCGGATGCTCGTCGAGGCGGACGCAGACAAGTTCTTCGTCCCGCCGTACGTTGGTCACCGCGGCTGGCTCGGTGTGCGGCTCGATCGCGGCCAGGACGTGGACGAGCTCGCCGGGATCGCGGAGGACGCGTACGCGGAGGTCGCGCCGGCGAAGCTCGTCGAGGCGGCTCGCCGTCGAGCCGACGCGGTTGACGACCGGTAGCGGTCTTAGCCCAAACTCAGGTTCGTCTGCTTTCGTATACCCCCTGAGCGGAGAGAGAGAGGAGGCGAGGTGACGGAGCAGATGCCGGACCGCACCGGTCCGACCCCGCAGGAGGCGCAGGTCCAGCTCGAGCAGGCGCTCTTCGAGATCCGACGCGTCATCGCGGGGCAGGACGCGATGCTCGAGCGGGTGCTCGTGTGCCTGCTGGCGCAGGGCCATCTCCTGATCGAGGGAGTGCCGGGTCTCGCAAAGACGCTGACGATCAAGACGACCGCCGGCGTCCTCGGAGGCACGTTCGCCCGCGTGCAGTTCACTCCCGATCTCGTCCCGTCCGACCTCGTGGGAACGCGCGTCTACCGCGCCGCCGAGGGCGAGTTCGACACGGAGCTCGGCCCCGTGTTCTGCAACTTCCTCCTCGCCGACGAGATCAACCGCGCACCCGCGAAGGTGCAGTCCGCGCTGCTCGAGGTCATGCAGGAGCGCCAGGTGACGATCGGGCACGAGACGTATCCCGTCCCCGAGCCGTTCCTCGTCATGGCGACGCAGAACCCGATCGAGTCGGAGGGGACGTACCCGCTGCCGGAGGCGCAGATCGACCGCTTCATGCTGAAGGTCCTGATCGGATACCCGCAGCACGACGAGGAGCTCACGGTCGTCCAGCGCCAGCTCGTGGACGCGCCGGAGCTCACGCAGGCGCTCTCCCTCGCCGACCTGCAGGAGCTGCAACGGGCTGCCGTGGAGATCTACGTCGACCCGTCCCTCGTCAGCTACGCCGTCGACCTCGCCACCGCCACGCGCGAGCCCGCCGCGCACGGTCTCGCCGAACTCGCGCCGTACATCTCGTACGGCGCCAGCCCGCGCGGGCCGATCAGCCTCGTCCAGGGAGCGAGGGCCCTCGCCCTGATCCGCGGACGCGAGTACGCGCTCGTCGAGGATCTGCAGGCGCTCTCACGTGACGCCTTGCGGCACCGTCTCGTTCTCTCGTACCAGGCTCTCGCCGAGGAGGTGAGTCCCGACGCGATCCTCGATCAGGTGCTCGCGGTCGTCCCCGCTCCGCACCTGGATCTGGCTCGCGTGAGTGCCGCATGACGTCGCCCCGCACCGCGAGCGCGCTCCTCTCC
>JBOHBD010000214.1:0-3219 GCA_050698195.1 Gaiellaceae bacterium | reverse complement strand
GGAGAACCTCGAGTCGATGGTGCGCGCACTCGGCGGCGTGCTCGACAGGGCGCAGGACGGCGTCCTCGTGATCGACGACGGCTCGCCGGACGGCACCGGCGAGATCGCCGACCGCCTCGCCGAGGAGCTCGAGTGGGTCTCCGTCCTGCATCGGCCCGAGAAACAGGGCATCGGACCGGCCTACCTCGCTGGCTTCCGTCGCGCGCTCGGCGACGGAGCCAGGCTCGTCCTCGAGATGGACTGCGACTTCTCGCACGATCCCGGTGACGTGCCCCGACTGATCGAGGCGGCTGCGGAGGCTGACCTGGTCCTCGGCTCTCGCTACGTCGCGGGAGGTGGGACGGAGAACTGGGGCCTCGTGCGGAGGCTCGTCTCGCGCGGCGGCTGCCTCTACGCACAGGTGCTCCTCGGCGTGCGTGTCCGCGACCTGACCGGCGGCTTCAAGTGCTTCCGCAACGAGGCTCTCGAGGCGATCGACCTCGACACCGTCTCCTCACACGGGTACGGCTTCCAGATCGAGACCACGTACCGCGTCCTGCGAGCGGGCCTGCGCGTGACGGAGGTGCCGATCCGCTTCGTCGAGCGACGAGCGGGCGCGTCGAAGATGACGGGCTCGATTGTCGCCGAGGCGGTGTGGAAGGTGCCGCTGCTGCGGCTGAAGGCGTTGTCGGGGCGTCTCTGATGGAGGACGTCACCGACGAGACGTTCGCCGACGAGGTGCTCGGTTCGGCGGTGCCGGTGATCGTCGACTTCTGGGCGCCCTGGTGTAAGCCCTGCGAGGCGATCGAGCCCCACCTGCGCGCGATCGCCGCCGAGCACGAAGGCCACGTTCGGCTCGTGCGCATGAACGTGGACGAGAACCTCGCCGTGCCCGGACGCTACGGCGTCCTCTCACTGCCGACGGTGATGCTCTTCGGCGACGGTGACACGCGTGTGACGGTCTACGGCGCTCACTCGCGTGCGCACTACGACAAGGCGTTCGCATCGCACCTCGACTGAGCCTGCCCGGTCCTGCGTTTAGATTTCGAGCGTGACGACGTCCATCACGCCGATGCTGACGGTCGGCAACGGAGCGGCCGCGGTCGAGTTCTACAAGCAGGCGTTCGGCGCGGTGGAGCGCGGGCGCGTTACGAGCCCAACCGGCCAGATCGTCGCCGAGATGTCGATCGACGAAGAGCGGTTCTCGTGGTCGACGAGAATCCGGGGGCGTTCAACCTCAGCCCGACGACACTGGGCGGGACCAGCGTACGCATCAGCCTCCTCGTACAGGACGCTGAGGAAGTGCCGCCCGAGCCATCGCGGCGGGAGCCATCGAGATATTCCCGGTCGCCGACCAGCCGTACGGCCTGAGGCAGGGGCGCGTGGCCGACCCGTACGGCCATCACTGGCTGATCGGAGCGCCGCTGCCCGGCTCGTAGCCCGGCCGGGGCACCCGAGTGCAGGCCTACGACGGGCTGCCTCTAGCGGAGCGGAGCGCATCCGCAACGGCCGCGATTACCGCCTCGCTCGCCGGCTCCGAAGCCGAAGCCGCCCGATAGCCGTCCGGGTACTTGGGATCGCTGAATTCGGTGCCGGCGAGCTCGCGGGTTCCCAGGTACCGAGGGATGACGTGCAGATGAACGTGCTGGTCGACGTTCATCAGGAACGAGTAGTTGAAGTGGTCGGGCGCGAATGCCTTCCGTACGAGCTCCGTCACCCGACCCACCTCGCCCTGGAGCTCGGCCCACTCCCGCCCCGACAGCGCGGTGACGTCCTCCTCGTGACGACGGAGCGCGACGAACGTCTTTCCGAGGAGGTTCTGATTGCGGTTGACCACCGTCACCCAGAACTCCGACTCGCGCACGACCGGCGCGTAGAAGGGCCGCCGGCACAGCACGCACGACGGCGTGTCGCTCGCCGGCGCTCCGTTGGTATCCATCCCGAGAGGCTACGAGACGTGAGGTGCCTGCGACACTGCGTTGCGTGGCCACCGACGTCGCGGCGAGCTGGGCCGACCTGATCGATGGTGAGGAGATCGCGTACCGCGGCGTCGAACCTTCTCGTGACGCACGCGAGGAGCCGCTTCCCGACGACCTCGACCCGCGCGTCGCGTCGGCGCTCGTCGCGAACGGCGTCACCTCGCTCTACCGGCACCAGGCCGAGGCATGGGAGGCCGCGCACCGCGGCGAGAACGTCGTCGTCACGACGGGAACGGCCTCGGGGAAGTCGCTCGCGTTCAACCTCCCGGTCCTGGACGCCATCGCGCGCGAGCCGAAGACGCGCGCGCTCTACCTCTACCCGACGAAGGCGCTCGCGCAGGACCAGGCACGTGCGCTCGCCGAGCTTCGGCTGAAGGGGCTCAAGCCCGCGATCTACGACGGCGACACACCTCCGGAGCGGCGCTGGCAGATCCGCAAGTGGTCGAACCTGATCCTGACGAATCCAGACATGCTCCACGTCGGCGTGCTCCCGCACCACGACCGGTGGGGCGACGTCCTCCACAACCTGCGCTACGTCGTGGTGGACGAGGCGCACGTCTACCGCGGCGTGTTCGGCTCGCACGTGGCGAACGTCCTGCGCCGGCTCCGTCGTCTCGCGCGGACCTACGACGCCGGGCCGCGGTTCCTGCTCGCGTCGGCGACGATCGCCAACGCCGGGGAGCTCGCGAACGCGCTCACGGGCGAACAGGCGGCTGTCATCGAGCGGGACACGTCCCCGAGGGCCGAGCGCGAGGTCGTCATCTGGAACCCGCCGCTCATCGATCCCGAGCTCGGCCTGCGCGCGAGCCCGCTCGGCGAGGCGGCGCGCCTCCTCTCGCAGCTCACGTCGCGTGGCTTGAGGACGATCTGCTTCGCGAAGAGCCGCAAGGCGGCGGAGCTGATCCACCGCTTCACGGTCGAACGGGTCGACACGGCGACCGCGAGCCGTCTCACCCCCTACCGCGCGGGCTACACACCCGAGCAGCGGCGCGAGATCGAGCGGCGGCTCGTCGAGGGCGACCTGCTCGGGGTCACCGCGACGGACGCGCTGGAGCTCGGGATCGACATCGGCCTCCTCGACTGCGCGATCTCGGTCGGCTTCCCCGGCACCATCGCGTCGCTGCGTCAGCAGTGGGGGCGAGCAGGGCGGCGTGCCCGCGGGCTCGCGGTGCTCGTCGCGAGCGAGGACGCACTGGACCAGTTCTTCGCCCGGGAGCCGGACGCACTCCTGTCGCGCCGGGTCGAGGCCGCGATCCTCGAC
>JBOHBD010000213.1:0-3292 GCA_050698195.1 Gaiellaceae bacterium | reverse complement strand
GGCAGGAGGCGCGGGCGCTCGGGCTCGAATGCGTCGTTCGCGTGACCGAGGCCGACGATCTCGAGCGGGCCCTCGAGGAGCTCGATCCGGAGCTCCTGCTCCTCTCGGTCGAGCGCCGCTCGGACGAGGATCCGTTGGAGGCGCTCCTCGCGCTCCTCCACGACGTTCCCGCAGGAAAGCTTGCCATCGCCGAGCTGCCGGACGCGACCGCGGAGGATGTGTCCGAGCTCGAGCGGGCGGGCGTCGACGGCGTCCTCGTCCTGGCCGGCAACGTCGCCGCGCTGGTGGCCGCGGAGCCGCCGGACGTGTAGGGGAGAGGGCGTGCCTCGCCCGCGCCGGATGCGAATCGGGGTGCTGACCGGCGGCGGAGACTGCCCCGGGCTGAACGCCGTCATCCGTGCCGTCGTGCGGCGATCGACCGATCGCGGTCACGAGACGGTCGGCGTCCGCGAGGGCTGGAAGGGCTTGACCGACGGGATCTTCGTCTCGCTGGGACGGCGTGAGGTCTCCGGCATCCTTCCGCGCGGCGGCACGATTCTGGGCACGACCCGCACGAATCCGTACAGGATCGAGGGCGGGGTCGAGGCCGTCCTGCGCCACTTCGGAGAGCAGCGACTCGACGGGCTCGTCGCGATCGGCGGCGAGGACACGCTCGGCGTCGCAGCGCGCCTCTATCGCGAGCACCGGCTTCCCGTCGTGGGCGTTCCGAAGACGATCGACAACGACCTCTCCGGCACGGACTACACGTTCGGGTTCGACACCGCGGTCGCGATCGCGACCGAGGCGATCGACAGGCTGCACTCGACGGCGGAATCGCACAACCGCGTGATGGTCGTCGAGGTCATGGGGAGGCACACGGGCTGGATCGCGGTCATGAGCGGGATCGCCGGCGGCGCCGACGTCATCCTCATTCCGGAACAGCCCATCACCGTCGAGGACGCCTGCCGGGAGCTCGTGAAGCGGCACGAAGGAGACAAGGACTTCTCGATCGTGGTCGTGAGCGAGGGGTACGAGCTGACATACGAATCCGGCGAGCAGCGGCTCGTGGCAGGCGAGGCCCGGGCTACCGACCAGTTCGGCCACGTCGTGCTCGGTGGCGTGGGAGATGCGCTGGCGCGGGAGATCGAGGAGCGAACGAGCTTCGAGACGCGCGTCACGGTACTCGGGCATGTCCAGCGAGGCGGGGTTCCGACACCGCGTGACCGCATCCTCGCGACCCGGTTCGGGCTCGAGGCGGCGGACCTGGTCGACGGCGGCCGCTTTGGCCGGATGGCGGCGCTGCAGGGCGACTCGGTCATCGACGTCTCCCTCGAGGACGCCACGCGCGAGCTGAAGACGGTTCCGCCCGAGTGGTACGACGTCGCCCGGGCGTTCTTCGGCTAGAGGCGCACCGCGTGATGCCGGAGGTGGGGGTCGAACCCACACGTCCCGAGGGACACGGGATTTTGAGTCCCGCGCGTCTGCCTGTTCCGCCACTCCGGCGTACCGCGGATGGTATCCCTGTCTCGGTCGGGGCTCGCGAGAGTTGCGGCTTTGTTGCGGTGGGGCGGGTGTCGGTTGCGCGTCGGACGCCGAGCGCGGATACTTGCGGCCACGCCGGCGGCGCCGGCGCGCAGTCGCGGAATCCAAGGTGAGGAGGGAATTTGACTGTGAGAAAGCGAAGTGCGCTCGTCTTCTTCGGGCTGCTCGTGGCCGTGCTGGCGCTTGTCGCTACGGGCTGCGGCGGTGGCGACGACGGCGCAGAGGTCACGGCGCTTCCGTCGTCCTCGTGCACGGCGATCGAGTACGAAGGCGAAGGGGATCCTGACTACATCGTCGCGACGGACTTCCCGATGCAGGGCTCCTCGCGCACGCAGACGGAGCAGATCGTCGCTGCCGTCCGCTACGAGCTCGACCAGCGCGAGTGGAAGGCCGGCGACTACAACATCGCGCTGCAGGTGTGTGACGACGCGACGGCGCAGGCCGCCAAGTGGGACTCGGGCAAGTGCTCGCAGAACGCGAACGCGTACGCCGCGAACGACGCCGTGATCGCCGTCATCGGCACGTTCAACTCCGGCTGCGCCGCCATCGAGATCCCGGTGCTGAACCAGGCGCCGGACGGCGGCATCGCGATGATGTCGCCCGCGAACACGTATCCCTGCCTGACGGTGAACCTCCCGGGCGGCTGCGATGCAAGCGAGCCGGCGAAGTACTACCCGTCCGGCGAGCGCAACTACGCCCGTGTCGCCCCGGCGGACGACTACCAGGGCGCGTTCGTCGTGGAGTTCATGCAGAAGCAGGGCATCGAGAGCGTGTACATCCTCAACGACCGGGAGGCGTACGGGCTCGGAGTCGCAACGACGACTCGTAAGGCCGCGGAAGCCGTCGGTATCGAGGTCAAGGGCTTCGAGGCCTGGGATCCGAAGGCGTCGAGCTACGAGGCCCTGATGGAGAAGATCCAGGGGACCGGAGCACAGGCCGTGTTCCTCGGCGGCCTGATCGACGAGAACGGCGCCCAGGTGATCAAGGACAAGGTCGCCGTCCTCGGGCCGAACGACGGGGCGGTCAAGTTGATCGCGCCCGACGGCTTCACGACGCAGGCGACGAACGACGAGTCGGGACCCGCGTCGCGCGGCATGTTCATGTCCGTTGCCGGCGTGCCGATCGACTCGTTCACCGGCGTCGCGAAGGAGTACATCGACGGCCTGCTCGCAGGCCCGCTCGCCGGCAAGGCGATCGACCCATACGCCATCTACGCCGCACAGTCCGCGCAGATCGTGTTCGACGCGATCGCGGCATCCGACGGCTCGCGGACCGACGTGATCGCGAAGATGCTCGAGACGGAGGTCACGGACGGCCTGCTCGGCACGTTCGGGTTCAACGAGAACGGCGACCCGACGAACGCGAGGGGCGCGGTGGTCGGGTTCACCATGTACGTCGCGACCGACCAGCTCGAGACGGCTGACTCGTTCTCCCCGAAGCAGGAGACAGTTACGGCTGCCGGCGCCTAGGCTCGGCCCATCGACGACGAGACGGGAGGGCGTTGCCCTCCCGTCTCGTCACGTTTAGAGTCGCGCTCTTATGACCACGGCGGTGGCCGCCCTTCAGCGGGTCCGTAGCTCGAGCCTGGTCGACGCGATCGGGTTGCTGCTGCTCGGGACGGTGCTGCTGTGGCTCGTCTTCAAGTTCTTCGAGGACCCGACCCGGTTCCTGAACGTCGGGATCATCGGGATGACGAACGGGGCGGTGTACGGGCTCGTCGCGCTCGGCTACACGCTCGTGTACGGGATCCTGCAGCTGATCAACTTCGCCC
>JBOHBD010000212.1:0-9067 GCA_050698195.1 Gaiellaceae bacterium | reverse complement strand
ACATGAACATCGACGCATACACGGGCTACCTGCCGATGTTCCTCGCCGCCGGCTTCGAGCCGGTGCGCGACGCCGGACGCCGCATCGTGGTCAGACGCCGGCTCGGGTCGAGGCGCGATAGCACTCGGTGACGTACGGGAGCGTGAGCCCCGCGTGGCCTGCGGTCTCGTCGTAGAGCCGGCCGACCGCCTCCAGGATCGGCTCGCGCTCGCCCGGCGGAAGCTTCGCGCAGTAGCTGCGCGAGCGGACGAGGTCGAGCAGGAGCTCGCGGTCGAGGAGCTGCTCGAAGCGGAACACGGCCGTCTCCACCGGCCCGAAGAGGCCGCTCGCTTCGATCGGCGCGCCTCCGTCCTCGACCCCCACGGTCTCGTTGCCGACGAGCGCCGAGAGCCGAGCGACCCACGGCTCGCGGTCGTCGCGGGAGTTCCAGGCCAGCGCGAGACGACCGCCCGGCCGGAGAACGCGGGCGATCTCAGGAAGCGCGACGGCGTGGTCGAACCAGTGGAAGGACTGCGCGCAGGTGACGACGTCCGCGCTCGCGTCGGGAAGAGGAATCACCTCCGCGCTGCCGAGGATCGCGCCCGCGCCGGGAGCAGCCGCGGGAAGCAGCTCGAGCATCTCGGGCAGCGGCTCGATCGCCGTCACCCGGTGACCGAGCTCCACGAGAGCGCGGGTGAGCTTGCCCGTCCCCGCTCCGAGATCGACGACGTCGCGCGGCTCGTCCCCTGCGAGCCACCTCACCGCGTTGCCGGGGTAGCCCGGCCTCGCCCGCGCGTAGGCGTCCGCCACGTCCGCGAACGCGGTGTACGGCCCTCGCGCTTTCGGATCGCGGTTGACGATCACCGCAGCGAGTCTAGAGCGAGATCTCGGCGGCGTCGTCGCGGAGGGCGACGAGTCGCGGGACGACGTCGAGCGCGCTCTCGCGCGCGCAGAACGGGATGTCCGGCTCGAGCTCGGGGGCGTTCTCCAGCAGGTTCCGACCGCTCTTCGAGGCCCGGAACGCCTCCTCCGCTCCTCCCCAGGTTCCAACGAGTCGGGCCGCCGCGTCGGCCGCATCGGACCGCTCCCACCCGAGGAGCTCGACGACCCGGCCCGCGACGTACGCGTCGTCGAGGGCAAGCGTGCCCTGCACGCCGGCGCACACGACGACGGCGTCTTCCCCGGCCGCGCGCGCAGCGTCGACCACCGCGGCGAGGTTGACGAGCGAGGCGACGAAGACACGCGTGCAGCGCTGCGCGGCCGAGACGACCGCGCGCGTCCCGTTCGTCGTGGAGAGGATCAGCGGCCCGTCGCGGGGCTCGAGGTACTCGCGCGGGGAGTTTCCGAGGTCGAAGCCGGGAATCCGAACCGCGTTTCGCTCGCCGCCGAGAACTCCCTCTCCCAGCAGCTCTCGCAGCGCTCGCGCCTCCTCGACCTCGGCGGTGCAGAAGACGCGCTCGTACCCGGACGCGAGTGCCTGGCACACCGTCGTCGTCGCGCGGATCACGTCGATGACGAGCCCTGTCGGTGCCGAGCCGGCCTCGTCGGGTGTGAACGCGACGTGGACCCGCACGGCGGTACGCTAGCCGCGGTGGACGCGCCCCTCCGCTGCTACCGGCATCCCGACCGGGAGACGTACGTCTCCTGCACCGAGTGCGGGCGGGGGATCTGCCCGGACTGCATGACCTTCGGCCCAGTCGGCATCCGGTGCCCTGACCACGCGAGCACGGGCCGGAAGACGTCGTCGCCGCGTCGTAGCGCCCGCCGGGCCACCGCCTCGCTGTCCCTTCGGGGCCCCTTCGTGACGCAGGTCCTCATCGCGGTGAACGTGGGCATCTACCTCCTGCAGCTCTTCATGGGCGCCGGCCTGAACGCCGCGAGTGGCTGGATCTACGAGCACGGCGTGCTCGTGTCGAGCGCCATCGGCTCCGACGGCGAGCCCATCGGCGTCGCGGAAGGCGAATGGTGGCGCTTGCTGACTGCGGCCTTCCTCCATTACGGGCCGTTGCACCTCGGGATGAACATGCTCGTGCTGTGGATCATCGGGCCTGCACTCGAGGAGTACCTCGGCCACGGCAGGTACGCGCTCCTGTACGTCGTGTCGGGGCTCGCCGGCTCCGCAGGGGCGCTCATCTGGTCGCCGAACGCGCTGACGGTCGGCGCCTCCGGGGCGATCTGGGGGATCATGGGGGCGGCCCTCATGCTCGAATGGCGCCGGATCTACGTGTTCGGAGGGCAGGCGATGGGTCTCGTCGTCTTCAACCTCGCGATCACGTTCCTCATCCCCGGCATCTCGCGGGGCGGCCACGTCGGAGGGCTGATCGGCGGGGCGACCGCCGCGCTCGCGTTCCTCTACCTGCGCCGCTCGCCAACGCTGGCGACGACGTCGGTCGCCGCGATCGGCGCCGCAAGCGTCGCTCTCGCCCTATCGCAGGTCTAGCGACAGCGAGTCGTACCCCATCCATTCGAGCCACTCGCCTCGCACGTTCATGCGGGCGACCATCCGTCTTGCTCCGCCGGGCCACACCGCCAGCTCGAGCGGATAGTCGCCTCGGCGCTGACCGTGCTCCTCCGGCGTCGGCGTCGAGATCCAGGCGAGAGGACCCGCTTCGCCGGCGGCGTCGACGATCGTCCGGAGCTTCGCGCGCTGCTCGTCCGAGAGGTAGACCGTCGAAAGGGTCTGGTAGACGACCGTCAGCGCCGCGTCGCTCCGCTCGCGGAGGAGACCCGGCAGGAGGTCGAGGTAGTCGCCGCGCATCACCTCGGGCGGATCGGCCCGGAGCACGTCCGCCGCCAGCCGCAGACGCGTCCGGTACCCCTCGTCGCGGACGAACGTGTACAGAAGTCGGAGCCCTCCCTCGGTCGTCACGTCGACGGGGTCGAGGTCGATCCCGCGCCGCCCGCGGACCTCGACCTCGGCCTCGAGCAGGAAGGACGGGACGGCCTGCCGCTCCGAGCCGGCGAGCTCGAGCGGGGCAGCCGGATCGCCCCACGTTCCCGCCTCGTAGCGATAGCGGTATCGATCCCAGAGCAGGTTGAGGCCGGCGCTCGCGCCGAGCTCGACCAGGTCGAGTGGACGGCCCGTCAGCCGCGCGACGGTCAAGAAGATCGGCACGAGCGCCCAGCACCGCTGCACCTCGTTCGTCTGCACTGGCCGCTCGCGTACGAACCGGGCGACCCACCCGCCGCGTTCGCCGAGGACGGCCCTGAAGGAGCTCCAGGGGTCTGGGGCGGTCTCGAAGTCCTCGATCTCGCCGGCGAGCACGAGCCAACGCACGGCCGCGAGCAGACGGTGCGGCGCGTCCCACGTCGGCTTCGGGGAGATCAGCGACAGCGCGCAAGGATCGACGGCACAGCGACGGTACAGAGCGGCCGTGTCGGGAGCGACGTCCTCGACTCCCGCGGCCATCGCCTCGAAGACCTCCGGACCCGTCTCGGGTGGCCTCCAGGGTGGCTTCGCTGCCACGCCGAGCCGGACGATCAGCCGCCGATGGCGACCGCGGTCACGCCCGCCTCGGCGAGCGCGGCCTGCGCCGCCGCCAGCCGCGCGAGCGGTACCCGGTACGGCGAGCAGGACACGTAGTCGAGCCCGATCCGGTGGCAGAACGCGACCGAGCGCGGCTCTCCCCCGTGCTCGCCGCAGATCCCCAGCTTGACTCCAGGCTTCGCTCCTCGCCCCCGCTCGACGGCGATCCGCATCAGCTCGCCGACACCGTCCTCGTCGAGCACCTCGAACGGGTTCCGCTGGAGGATCCCGTGCTCGAGGTAGTAGGTGAGGAACTTGCCCTCCGCGTCGTCACGGGAGAAGCCGAGAGCCGTCTGCGTCAGGTCGTTCGTCCCGAAGGAGAAGAAGTCGGCCTCGGCCGCGATCTCGTCGGCCCGCAGCGCCGCCCTCGGGAGCTCGATCATCGTCCCGCACAGGTAGGAGACGGTGGGCTCCTCGGCGGCGGCGCGCTCCGTCAGCTCCCGGAGCCGCGCGAGCTCCTCGCGGAAGCCGACGAGCGGGTGCATGATCTCGACGAGCGGCGCATCTCCCGTCCTGTCGGCGACCGCCCGTGCCGCGCGCACGATGGCGCGAACCTGCATCTCGTAGATCTCCGGAAACTGCAGGCCGAGCCGGCAGCCGCGCGTGCCGAGCATCGGGTTCGCCTCGTGGAGGTGCCGGATGCGGTCGCGCATGACGTCCGACGTGGCCTCCTCGAGCGGCGGCAGGAACTCGTGCAGCGGCGGATCGAGAAGCCGGATCGTCACGGGGAGACCGACCATCGCCTCGAAGATGCCCTCGAAGTCTCCCTGCTGGAGCGGGAGCAGCTTCTCGAGAGCCGCGCGTCGCTCCTCCTCGTCCCGCGCGAGGATCATGTCGCGCACGAGCGGAAGCCGATCCTCGGCCATGAACATGTGCTCGGTCCTGCAGAGGCCGATGCCCTCGGCACCGAACTCGCGGGCCTTCGCGGCGTCCTCCGGCGTGTCGGCGTTCGCACGCACGTTGAGGCGGCGGAGGTCGTCGGCCCAGCCGAGGATCATGCCGAAGTTCTCGTCGATGACCGGCGGAACGAGCGGGACCGGGCCGACGATCACCTCGCCGGTCCCGCCGTCGATCGTGATCACGTCCCCGGCGCGCAGCTCGTGCTCGCCGAGGGTGACGGTGCCTGCGGCGAGGTCGATCGAGAGCGCCTCGCACCCCGCCACGCAGGGCTTCCCCATGCCGCGGGCGACGACGGCCGCGTGCGAGGTCATCCCGCCGTGCGCGGTGAGGATCCCGCGTGCCTGGATGAGGCCGTGGATGTCGTCCGGGGTCGTCTCCCAGCGGACGAGGATCACGTCCTCTCCGGCCTTGCCGCGCTCCTCGGCGGTGTCGGCGTCGAGGACGATCGCACCCGACGCTGCACCGGGCGACGCGTTCAGGCCGCGCGTCACGACCTCGACGGACGCGCGCGGGTCGATCATCGGGTGGAGGAGCTGGTCGAGCTGTGCGGGATCGATCCGCGCGACCGCCTCGTCGCGCGAGATCACCCCTTCGTCGACCATCTCCGCCGCGACCCGGAGCGCCGCCGTCGCGGTTCGCTTCCCGGTCCTCGTCTGGAGGATGTACAGCCTGCCCTCCTCCACCGTGAACTCGATGTCCTGCATGTCGCGGTAGTGCGCCTCCAGGCGGTCGAGCGTGTCCACGAGCTGCTCGTACGCCTCGGGCATCAGCTCTTGCATGCGTTCGATCGGCTCTGGCGTGCGGATCCCCGCGACGACGTCCTCGCCCTGCGCGTTTCGCAGGAACTCGCCGTAGAGGCGTCTCTCGCCGGTCGAGGGGTCTCGCGTGAAGCACACGCCCGTGCCGGACGAGTCGCCCCGGTTCCCGAACACCATCTGCACGACGTTGACCGCGGTGCCGAGGTCGTCCGGGATGTCGTACGTTCGGCGATAGACCTGCGCACGAGGCGAGTCCCAGGAGTCGAAGACCGCGCGATACGCACGCCGGAGCTGGTCGTGTGCGTCCTGCGGGAACGGCTGGCCGACCTGCTCGTCGTAGATCTCCAGGAAGACCCTGACGAGCTCCCGCAGGTCCTCCGCGGCGAGATCGACGTCCTGCGCGGCTCCGCGCTCGGCCTTCAGGTCGCTCAGCGACTGCTCGAAGCGATGGCCGTCGACGCCTTCGACGACCTCCCCGTACATCTGGATCAGACGGCGGTACGAGTCGAGGGCGAAGCGCTCGTCTCCCGTCGACGCCGCGAGGCCTTCGACCGCGACGTCGTTCAGGCCGAGGTTCAGGATCGTGTCCATCATCCCCGGCATCGAGATCGCGGCACCCGACCGCACGGAGACGAGAAGCGGGCTCTGCGGGTCGCCGAAGCGCCTGCCGGTCCGCTCCTCGAGCGCCGCCACGTGCTCCTCGATCTCGGCGTCGAGGCCGTCCGGGACGTGGCCGCCGGCGCCCATGTACGCCCGGCAGGCGTCGGTCGTGACGGTGAACCCGGCGGGTACCGGGATACCCAGCTGCGTCATCTCGGCGAGACCGATCCCTTTCCCGCCGAGAAGCTCGCGACCGCCGGAGTCCTCGTCGAAGTCGTACACGTAGCGCATTTGCGCCGGATCTTACGGTCCGCGTGCCTCTCTCGACCGCCGGGTCGGTCTGCGTCGTCTACGCCGCCGCCGCACCGCACGCGCGTCTCGGGCCGCCGTGCGCAGCAGCCCGGAGAGCGTCAGCTCGATACCGGCGAAGTGGAGACCGGGCGCGTCGGGATGGGTCGCGCGGCCGTGGACGACCGGTGTCCCGCGTTCGTCGAGGACGCCGAGGTGGCCGACGAGCCGCTCGAGGCCGGGACGAAAGCCGATCGCGGCGATCACGCACTCCGGGGCGATCCGGCTGCGGTCGGCCAGCACGACCTCGTCGCCGTCGAACGCCTCGACCGCAGGAACGATCTCGACCGTCCCCGAGCGCACGGCGTCGACGATCCCCACGTCGAGGATCGGAATCGTGCCCGTCCGGAGGACCTGCGTGAACCCGTCGTGCGGTGCGGGCCAGCCGTGGGCGCGGAGGTCGGGGACCGTCAGCCTGCGGAGGGTCCGGCCGATCGGGTTCAGCGTGCGCCGCGGCAGCTTTCCGAGCGCGATCCCGATCACCTGCGCGGGGATACCGAAGCGCTCGCGCCGGACGATGTTCGGCGGCGTCCGCACCGAGAGCCGCACCTTCGCGGCGCCTCCGTCCACGAGGTCGACGGCGATCTCGGCTCCCGAGTTGCCGGTGCCGATCACGAGCACGTCGCGATCTCGGTACGGCGCGGCGTTTCGGTACTCGACGCTGTGGACGAGGTCGCGCGAGTAGCCGCCGATGCCCGGCCAGTCGAGTGGGCGCGGCACGTTGCTGTACCCGGTCGCGACCACCACGCGCCGCGCGTCGAGGGAGCCCTCCGACGTCGTCAGCCGCCAGGCGCCGTCGCGCCGGTCGATTCGCTCGACGGACACGCCGAGACGCGGCTCGACGCCGAATCGACGCGCGTAGGCGTCGAGATAGCGCACGAAGTCGTCGCGCGAGACCCAGCGCCCGTACGACCTGGGGATGGCGAGGCCCGGCAGTCCCGAGAGCCACCGTACCGTGTGCAGGTGCAGACGGTCGTACCGCCGCTCCCGCCAGGCGCTCCCGACCGTGTCTCCCTGCTCGAGGACCAGCGGCTTCGAGCCCCGCTCGATCAGGGCCGCCGCCGCCGAGAGGCCCGCGGGCCCCGCGCCCACGACGATCCAGCCGTGCATCGGGCAAGTATCGCCCCACCGTCGAGCGTGCGACGATTCATCGCGTGCGGAAGGTCGCCGTCATCTCGAGTGCGAGCGGCAACGGCAAGACGACCTTCGGCCGCGCGCTGGCCGAGCGCCTCGGCGTGCCTTTCCACGAGCTGGACGCGCTGCACCACGGCCCGAGCTGGACGGAGGCGACGCCTGCCGAGCTCCGCGCGAAGGTCGAGCCGATCGTCGAGACGGAAGCCTGGGTGATCGACGGCGCGTACCGGGGAAAGCTCGGCGATCTCGTGCTCGAACGAGCCGACGCGGTCGTGTGGCTCGACCTTCCGTTGTGGGTCTGGCTTCCGCGCCTCCTACGCAGGACCGTCGTTCGACTGATTCGCCGGGAGGAGCTCTGGAACGGGAATCGAGAGAGTCTGCGAGACGCGCTCTCACCGAGGAACTCGGTGGTCTTCTTCGCCCTCCGCCACTATCGGCGACGGCGGAGGACGTATCCGTCCGAGCTGGCACGGTTCCCGGTCTTCCGGCTTCGCACACAGGCCGAGGTCGAGCGTTTCCTGGTCGCAGCCGCCCGTTCCACGTAGAGGATCCGCAAGTGCACCCTCGGCACGACCGACCCGGTGTGCATACCCTTCCCCGCCGTGTCGGAGAGCCGTGTCGCGAGGTGGTCGGCCGCTGCCGGCACCGCTGCGCTCGTGGCTGCGACGCTGGCCGGCTCGGGCTCGTCCCACGACCAGGCCACCCTCGCAGTCCGCGTCGACGCGCGGGACTATGCGTTCAGCTCTCGCGTCGCACGGTCCCGGCCGGATCGACGGTCCGCTTCGTCGTGCGCAACCGCGGAAAGGCGGCTCACCGCTTCGTCGTCAACGGCAAGCGCACGCGCGCGCTTCGTCGCGGCACGAGTCAGACGCTCACCGTGCGATTCCCTCGGAGAGGCGCGTTCGGCTTCCTCTGCACCGTCGGGAACCACGCCCGTCGCGGCATGAAGGGCACGTTCTCCGTCTCTGCCGCTCCGACACCTCAACCGCCGCCTCCTCCCGCTCCGCCTCCGGTCGACGTCGCCACGTCGACGACGCTGACGCGAGTCGGGACCTTCGAGCGCCCCGTCCTCGTCACGGCGCCGCCGGGCGACGATCGCCTCTTCGTCGTCGAGCAGACCGGCGCCGTCCGGATCGTTCGTGGCGGCGAGGCACTTCCCACGCCCTTCCTCGATCTCCGCGAGCGGGTGACGCCCACCGGCGAGTCGGGGCTGCTGTCGATCGCGTTCGCTCCCGACTACTCGGAGAGCGGGCTCCTTTACGCCTTCTACAACGCGCGGAGCGGCTTCGGCGACATCCGGATCGCCGAGTTCCGGCGCGACCCCACGAATCCCGACCTCGTCGAGCCGGGGGACGGGCGCACGCTGCTGACGATCCCGAAGCCCTACGAGAACCACAACGGCGGCATGCTCCAGTTCGGCCCCGACCGATACCTGTATGCCTCGGTCGGGGACGGGGATCCCGGAGTCCTGAACCCTCCGGGGTTCTTCTCACAGCGCCTCGACGTCCTGCTGGGCGGCATCCTCCGCATCGACCCCGGCGGGGGAGATCCGTACGCGGTCCCCGCGGACAACCCGTTCGTCGGCGTCGAGGGCGCCCGCCCGGAGAGATGGGCCTACGGACTGCGCAACCCGTGGCGCTTCTGGATCGACCACCAGACGAGGACGATGTTCATCGCCGACGTCGGGAGCACCTCGCGCGAGGAGGTCGATCTCGTCCCGCTCGAGGTGTCAGGGGTGAACCTCGGCTGGCCGTGCTTCGAAGGAACCGTGCGGTTCGACGAGACGACGGCGTGCGATCGTCCGATCGCGCCCCTGTTCGAC
>JBOHBD010000211.1:0-10744 GCA_050698195.1 Gaiellaceae bacterium | reverse complement strand
ATCTAGGATCGGTCGCGATGACGTCTCGGTACGGCCGGCCGCGACGCGAGTGAGATCCGGCGCCTCTACAACGTGAGCGGGAGGATCTCCGACGGGTCGGTCCAGGGTCTGCTCGACGGGCCGCTCGAGCACTGGATCGAGACCCTCGCCGGCTTCGCTGAAGAGCTCGGCTTCGACACGTTCGTCCTTTGGCCCGGCGAGGAGCCGCTCGCGCAGGTCGAGCGGTTCGCGAGCGAGGTCGTGCCCGCGTTACGCCGTTCGTGACGTCCGCCCGCGGCTCTTCGATCTCGGTGGGGACCGGCGTTCACGCCGGAGTCGTCGTATGCTCGCCCCGTTCACGAGCAGAGGAGGTAGACGTGCCCGTCGTGGGTGTCTTCGAGGGTGTCGCGCAGGAGCAGTACGAGGAGTCCGTCCGCAGGCTGACCGGCGGCAAGGACCGCCTCGAGTCGCCGGCCGACTGGCCCGTCGAGGGCCTGCTCGTCCATGCCGCGGGGATGGGAGAGAACGGCTTCCGCGTCGTCGACGTCTGGGAGTCCGAGGAGGCGTTCCAGCGCTTCGGCGACGTTCTGCTGCCGATCCTCCAGGAGATCGGCGTCCAGGGCCGGCCGGACGTCTACCCGGCGCACACGTTCGTCTCGGCCTGACCCTCGCGCAGCGGCGCGTCAGCGGATGCAGACGATCTCGACGCCGAGATCGAGGCTCGTCCACGCACGGTCGGCCGTGACAGCCGGCACGCCGAGCCGAGTGGCAAGCGCCAGGCATGCGCGGTCGGCGAGTGGCAGGCCTAGCCGTCGAGTGCGAGGCAGCAGCTCCCCGGCCGCTTCGGCATCGCTGCCGTCGAAGGGTACGACGGCGATTCCAGCCTCGGCGAAGTGCGTTCGCAGGGCGTCGCCGTCGACACCCGCCAAGCGGAGCCCGTCCGAACACCTCGCACCAGTCGACCGGCGAGATCGCTGCAGAGCCGGCGAGCTTCGCGACGGTTTGCGCGCCTCGTTCGAGATTCAGGAGCGCCAGTAGTGCCGAAGCGTCGAGAACAGACTCGCGTGCGTCAGTCACGCCCCGCCTCGCGCCGGGCTTCCTCGCGACGCTCGGCGATCAGCTCGTCGACGAGGCTGACGTCTCTCGGGACGGCCGCCATCACGAGCTCGCGCAGACGGCGGAGCGCAGCCGCGCGCGAGGCTCGAGGACGATGCCGTCGCCCTCGACGCGAGCTAGGAGCTCCGTCCGCTCTCCTAGAGCGGCGGCGCGATGCGCGCGGCCGCCCGCGGCCGCGGGACGCCGTCGTCGTCGAGCGTCTCGGTCGCCTCCGCGAGCGCGACGTACTCGGCCAGCGTCCGGGTCGCGGCCGCGAGCTGCGCGCGGGTCATCCGGTACGGCGGATCCACGCCGAGGGCGATCCTCTCGCCGTACGGGATCGTGACCCCGTCGGCGGGCGCCGTGTAGCCACGCTCGATCTGCTGGAGCAGGCGCTCGGTGACGCTCATGAGGATGCGGAAGCGCGCGAAGCGGTGGTCGTTCCAGTGCGGCGTCCGCTCCGGGGCGCCGTCCTCGGAGCCTGAGAAGAAGCTGATCAGCCGCCCGCCGGCGTACTCGCCGCGCCCGACGAGCCGCTTCACCTTCTCGTCGTCCATGGCCAGGTTGAGGCCGCCTTCGCCGCTCGCCAGCTTGATGTGGATCACGCGCTCGCGGAAGCCGGGCATGCGCGCCTGGGCGTTGTCGCGCCAGTTCTGCATCGCGTCCTTGATGGCGACGGCGAAGTCGAACATCGTCTCGGGCTCCTTCCAGTTCTCGCGCGCCTTCCCGGTCACGCCCGACGGGTCGCGAACGCACTGGCTCGGATCGTCGAGATTCGGCTCCTCGTCGCGCGCGAACCCGGCGAGGTTGAGCGCGAACGTGGGCCGCGTGGGGAGCGGCGAGTCGAAGAAGTGGACGGGGAAGTTCGACGAGATGCCCCCGTCCGAGAACACGAGCCGCTTCAGCCGGTGGTCGTCGTCGTTCCGGTACTGGATCTGCCACAACGGAACCGTCGAGATGAGGACCGGGAAGCTCAGGCTCATCCGCGCGGCGACGAGGATCGGGAGCTGCGCCCCGCCCGGGAAGTAGAGGAGCGTCCGTCCCGGCGCCTGCTGCTCGATCAGCGCCTGCTCCTCGGCCTTCGGCGCCCGAGCGTTCCGAACCATGTGCTCGACCACGTCAAGCGGGAAGAACGTCTTCCACTCCTCGGGATCGAAGAGCAGGCCGCCGTCCTCGGAGCTCTCGCGCCAGCGGTCGCGGGCGACGGGAAGGCGCATCGGCCGCCCGAAGGTCAGGTTCGTGGTCACGACCTGCAGGTCGATGCCACGGTCGGCCGCGCTCCACGGACAGCGGGAGAGCCGCTCGCGGCGCTCCTCCTCCGACTCGCCCGGATCGGGCGGGACGGCCCACAGGTCGCCGAACGTGAGCGGGACTCCCTTCGCCGACGCGTCCCTGGACGGCGCCCTTCCGGAGAGGTGCTGGATCACCCCGTGCAGCCAGCCGGTGAGCGCGGCGTCCCCCTCCCCGGGGCCGAGCCGGCACAGGCCGAAGTCGTTTCGGGCGACGTCGCCGACCGCGGCGAGGAGGTCGCGGACCACGCCGAGGACGAGGATCCACGGCGCGACCGCCAGCAGCGCGACGGCGAGCCACCAGGGCACGACTCCGAGCGCTCCGAGCGCCACCGCCAGCACGGCGACCGCGAGCGCCAGGAGCGGGAACCTCCAGAACGTGCGGATCGCGGTCACGACTCCGCGGAGCTTCCCGAAGCGCTGGAACGCGAGCGCCGTCGAGAAGAGCCGCCGCGTCGACGGCTCCGGACGGAACAGCGTCAGGATGAACGGGTCGCCGCCGACCGTGCTCGAGAGCTCGCCCGGGATCTCGGCCAGGCGCTCGAACCCGCCGCCTGCCCGTCCGTACTCGGCCGCCGCCGACGCCACCGCGGCGAGCGCACCGGCGGACGCCCCGCCGATGCTCCGGAACCGGTACCGCCTCGCCAGCCGGACGACTGCGCCCGGATAGACGACTCCGCTCGTGATCCCGCCCTTCATCACGATGTCGCAGGAGAGCGGCGGATCGAGCCACGCGCCCGAGTCGGACATGTCCACGACCACCTTTCGCTCGAGTGAGCCCGCTAGATCTCTTGCACCTCGAAGAAGAGGAGCGCGTGATCGGAGAAGGAGTTGATCCAGTCGCGCTGCTCCTGCTCGGTCTGAAGCTGCACGTCTCCGCCCTGCCGCTGCAGGAACGTGACGACGTTGGCCATCCGCTCGGGCGGCCCCTCGTCCCCGAGGTGCTCGACGTTCCAGGACGCGACCGAAAAGGCCTTGGCCACTCAACCTCCGTCCGACGGCACCTCTCACGCTACGTCGTCTCGCGCGGAGAGGCAACCTCGTGCGCTACAGCTCGTTCCGCCGGATCCACTCGGCGAGGAACGGCTCCGCGATCCGGTACTCCCCAGCTTCGTCCTTCGAGACGAGCTCCTCCCGCACGAGCGCCTCGAGGGCCCGCTGCACGCTGGACGCGGCGGGAAGCTTGTGGCGGTTGCGGTAGTCGCCGGCGAGCGGGCGGCCGGGCTCGATCGCGAGAGCCTGCAGCGTGCGCCGCTGACCCGCCGCCGCCTTGTCCCAGATGAGGCTGAAGTGCGCGTGCTCCGAGCGCAAGGCGCCGGTGAGCCCGGCCTCGAGCCGCTCGCGGTCCCCCCGCTCGCCCTCGGGCGTCTCCTCCCACACGAAGTAGCAGAGCTCCTGCGTCGCATACGGGTGCCCGCGCGTCGTCTCGAGCACGAGATCGACGACCTCCGGATCGATGACTCGTCCGGTTCCTTCGAACTGCCGTCCGATGTAGTCGCGGAACAGGGGAGGCGCGATCACGTCCAGCTCCGTGCGCTTCGCGCTGCGCCAGAACGGCTCGTTCTCGTCGTTGAAGATCTTCTCCAGCATGTGGCGCTTGCTGCCGAGGTAGACGTGCGCCACCTCCGGCTGCGCCTGGAAGACGGAGCGCATGAGCTTGAGCAGGTTCGGGTCGATGGACACGTTCTCCTGGAACTCGTCGAGCACCAGCGCGACCTTCCGGTCGCGCTCGGCGCCGAGCTGACCCGGCAGCTCCAGGAGGCGCTCGAGCGTCGCGTCGACGTCCTCCGGACGCCGGCCGGCCTCGAAGCTGAACCCGAGCTTCCCGGTGTTCGGATCGACCGTGACGACAGGCGTGATGCGGAGCCCGGCGAACACGCGGAGGCGTTCGCGCGCCCGGAAGAGCGTGGAGGCGACGTCGTCGTGGATCGTCCGCGCGAGCTTCTCGGCGAGCTTCTCCTTCGTCGGCGTCGTCATCAGGTCGACCTGCGCGACGAGCACGCCGTCGGCGATCAGATCGCGGGAGACGCGCCAGACGAGCGACGATTTCCCGTAGCGGCGCGGAGCGAAGACGACGACGTCCTGCCCGTTCGTGACGTCCGACTGCAGCTCCTCGATCTCGGCCACCCGGTTCGTGAAGGACTCGTCCAGGGCGAGCGCTCCGAACCGGAACGGGTTCGTCGGTCGCGGCATGACGGTGATTATACAGAGAAGCGTACGATTCGATATGCACAAAAGCGTTACGCAAAGCTGCGTTACGCTCCTGCGCGTACCCCCACCCCGCGGCGAGCCGGACGCAATCCGATCGGCCACCACCCGCGTAGCTCCCTTTGGATTGGCTCGTCGCGCCCGGGAGGTGGTCAGACGAGAACCGTGGCCCGCTCGCTCGCCGTCGCAGGAGTGATCGCTCTTCTCGGGCTCGTGGCGGCGTCGCCGGCCGGCGCGCGCGTGGCGCCCGAGCCAACCGTCGACGTCCAGCCGGTCGCCGGGCTCGCCCCCGACGGCCGCTCGATCGCCGTCCAGGTCCTGGCCTCGTGCCCGGAGCGCTGGACACTCGTGGAGGCAGTCGTCAGCGTCTCGCAAGCCGGCGCTTCCGGGCAGACGTCGTTCCCGCTGACCTGCGTCGGCTTCGTGCAGGTGTTCCGTGTCACCGTGCCGTCCTCCGGCGGGGTCTTCGAGCTCGGCGACGCGCAGGTGACCGCGTCGGTGGTCGTCAAGCGCGGCAAGACCGCGCGCGCAGACGACTCGCAGGTCGTTCCCCTCTTCCCGATCGTGCTCGTCGAGCTCGGGGAGACCGCACAGCTCGAGAGCGGCGGCGGGGCGGTCGTGATCGACGTCACCGTCGCGTGCGGAGCGGAGACGAGCGGCCTCGAGTCGAGACTGGGCGTGTCCCAGGGCCAGACGCGGGGCGTCGGCACCTACGTGCCTGTCTGCGACGGGTCGCCGCACACGTTCACGGTTCGGGTCGAGGCATCCCAGGGCGTGTACCAGGCCGGCATCGCGCAGTCGCTCACGTTCGCCAACGTCGAGTTCGGGGGCGAGATCTTCTACGGCATCGACGACGACGGGTCGCTCGACGTCGTGAGCTGAGCCGCTCGGCTCATCGAAATCGCGCCCCTCCGAGCTCGACGACGCGGCAGAGCGCATTCGCGAGGCGCATGAGCTGGACCGTCTCGTCGACGGCGAGAAACCGCGAAGCTGCGTCACACTCGGCACACTCACGTGCAGATATCCTGGATATACTGCGTCCATGGCGAAGGTGCTCGTCTCGCTCGAGGATGCGCTGCTGCGCCGGATCGACCGCGTCGCTCGCGCGCGCGGGCTCTCCCGCAGTGCGTATCTCGCCGAGCTCGCCGACCGGGATGTCACCCGGGCACTGGGGCCCGGACAGACATCCACGGCACGGCGCGCGCTGTCTCGCCTCGACGCCCTCGTCGGGACGAGCCCCGCCGGGGAGTCCACGGAGCTCGTCCGCGCCGAGCGCGACGCACGGTGAGCGAGGTCGTCCTCGACGCATCCGTCGTCCTCAAGTGGTTCCGGAGCGAGGGCGAGCGGCATGTCGACGAGGCACGCGCGTACCGCACGGCGTATGAGGCGGGCGAGCTCCTCGTCTTCGCCCCTCCCCTCCTCCACCTGGAGATCCTGAACGTCGCGGGCCGGCGCTGGCAGCTCGGCGAGGAGGCTCTCGTCGCGCTCGCCGGCGCCCTCGAAGAGCTCGGCTTCGAGCTGCTCGAGCCCCCGCTCGAGCGCGTCGCACGCTGGATCGCGCGCGGGCTGACCGCGTACGACGCCGCCTACGCCGCCGTCGCCGAGGCCGCCGCGGTCAAGCTCGTGAGCGACGACGAGGTCGTCCTCGAGCCGGCCGGAGACGTGGCCCAACCGCTGAGCGGTCGGCCATTCTAGCGAGCCTCGCGGGTGGAACCTCTCGCTCGTCCTTCGGCGAGCTCGACGAAGCGGCAGAGCGCGTTCGCGAGGCGCATGTGCTCGACCGTCTTGCAGTCGACGTCGAGGAGCCGCGGCGCGCACACGAGGTAGGCGAGGCACTGCGCGCGCGAGACTGCGACGTTCAGCCGGTTGCGCGACATGAGGAAGTCGATCCCGCGCGGCGCGTCCTCCCCGCTCGAAGCGGCCATCGAGAAGAAGACGACCGGCGCCTGCTGCCCCTGGAACTTGTCGACGGTGCCGACCGCGACGCCCGCCTGGAGGCGGTCGGTGAGCGTCTTCACCTGGGCGTTGAAGGGCGCGACGACCATGACGTCGCCGGCTTCGATCGGTCGCGTCACGCCCTTCGCGTCCGTCCAGGTGCCGCCGAGCAGCCGCTCGATCTCGGCTGAGATCGCGGCCGCCTCCTCCTCCGAGGCGGTCGAGTTCCCCACGTGCTCGACGGGGACGAAACGCAGGCCGGTGCCGAAGGAGCTCCCCTGCGCTGCACACCCGGGTGCCGACTCGAGCCGGTCCTCGTAGAAGGCGGAGGAGATGTAGCGGCAGACGTCCGGGTGCATGCGGAAAGAGCGCTCGAGGAAGAGGCCCATGTCCTCGGGCACGGTGGCGCGCTCCTGGAGGAGGTGCTGGAGGACGGAGACCCCTGAGCCCGCCGGGTGGATCCCCTGCGTCACCTGCGCCAGCTGGATCGGGTCGCCGAGGAGGACGAGCGTGCGCGCGGCCGTTCCCATCGCGAGCGCGTCCGCGAGCGACGTCTGCCCCGCTTCGTCGACGAACAGGTAGTCGAACACGGAGTCGAGCTCCTGCCGGCAGTAGAGCCAGCTCGTGCCGGCGACGAGCTCGTGGTCGGAATCGAAGAACGCCTCCGCCTCGGGCTCGCTCGTGACGAGCGGGCCCTCGTACACCGACTCCTCGTTCCCGCCGGTCGACTTCTTCAAGCCGCGGAAGGAGACGCCCTCCGCGACTGCGTCGGCCTCGATCTCCGAGAGGAGGTTGTGGATCGCCTTGTGGCTCTGCGACGCGATCGCGACGCGCTTGCCGCAGGCGACGAGATAGGTGATGAGCCGCGCGCCCGTCCACGTCTTCCCCGACCCCGGCGGGCCCTGGACGAAGAGATGCGAGCCCTCGACCTCGCGCACGAGCCGTCCCATCGCCTCGAGCCCCTCGCACTGCACCCGCGCGCCGCCGAGCGGCGGCTCCCGCCGCAGGATCCTCTCGAGATGCGGATAGCGGCGGTCGCCGGCGAGCAGCGAGCGGGCGAACCGCGCGAGCGCCTCCCGTTGAGCCTTCGTGTTCCATGGACCGCCGGGGATGATCGCCTGCGGCAGCGCCACCTCCTGCAGCTTCGGCCCGCGACGCAGCCTGAGCGTCCCCGCGACCGAGTCGAGCGCGACGATCTCCCCTGCCCCCGCCTGCGTCAGCGGATCGTGCACCTCGTCTCCCGGATCGAGCCGGTGCTGCTGCACCGGGAACCGGAACCCGTGCACGAGCGACTTCTTGTCCTCCTCCGGCGCCGAGCCGTCGGGCTCGAGCGAGCCGATCGACTCCGAGTCCTCGACGAGCTCCTCCGGAGTCTCCTCGCAGCGCCTGAAGTACCACCACCAGACGGGCTTCGCCTCGCGGCGGTGGTACTCGAGGAGCTCACCCGCGAGCTCGAGCGCGGGGTCGCCGCTCGCGACGAGGCGCTCGCGCAGCTCGGCGCGCTCGCCGAGCAGTGCGCGAGTCTCCTCGTCCGGCCGGCGCGGCTCCGGCGCCTCGCGCCACGGGATCGCCTGCGCGAACCGGCCCTCCGCCTCCTGCCTCCGCTCGACCAGCCAGTCGCGCAGGCGCAGGTTCGAGAGGCAGTCCTCCTCGTTGTAGCGCTCGATCTGCTCGAGGAGCGCCGGGTCGCGCTCGGCGAGCCACTGCTCGTAGAGGAGGATCGCGTCCTCCCCGCCCTCGAGCTCGGCCTCCGCGCGCATGAAGAGCTCGCGCACTTTCTTGATCGAGTAGCTGTCGTACGAGATCCGCAGCGCCTGGCGGACGACGGTGAAGAGGTCGCAGAAGACCTCCCGGCGCAGGAGCTCGTCGAGCTCCTCCTCGCGCGTCGCGTGCTGGGCCGCGAGGCGCTTGAGCGCGGCCGTCTCGTAGGAGGCGTAGTGGTAGACGTGCATGCCCGGGTGCGCGGCGAGCCGCACGTGGAAGCCGTCGATCAGCTCCTCGAGCACGCGCTTCTCGCTCTCCCGGTCGTGCGCCCAGAGGGCGGTGAAGCTCCCGGCGGTGGCCGTCATGCCGTGCAGGTACTCGAGCGAGCGCCCGGGCTCCCAGAACGGGTCGCCCTCGATGTCGTAGAAGAGGTCGCCGGGGTCGGGAACCGGGAGCAGGCCGAGGCCGCGCTTCTGCTGTGGCGGGAGCAGGTCGTAGCGGTCCGTGCCCGTGCGCCGCGCTTCGAGCTGGAGCGCCGCCTGGTGCCGGAGCGACTCGAAGGTCTGCGGCGCCATCTGCGCGACGGCCGTGCCAGCCGGCGTCTCCCCGAGCGCCTCGAGCGTCGCGATCCCCGCGACGTTCAGGCGCTCGATCTGGTCGTGCCGGATCCAGGCGACCTGGGAGAGATGGTCGTCGTCGCACCAGCGCTTCTTGCAGAGCTCCAGGAAGTCGCAGAGCGAGCAGTGGTCGACGGGGTAGGGATAGGTGCCGGCGGGCGTAGCGACAGCCTCGGCGAGGCGGGAGCTGGCGCGCCGGAAGAAGGCGGCGAAGTCCGCGGGCCGAAAGGTCTCTATTGCCCCGGTGCCGAGGACGACGTGCATCCGCTCGGGCAGCCGCCCCTGGATCCGCTCGAGCTCGTGGGAGTAAAAGGTGAGCTGGAGGACGGCGTTCGGCTTCGCGTGCCGCGCGAGCTTCGTGTCCCAGGCCTCGTACGAGAAGGGGCCGAGCACGGAGGGCTCGTCGACGCGGATGAGGAAGTCGGCGATCCCGCGCCAGTTGTTGGACGCCAGCACGCCCTGGTAGACGATCTCCCCACCCTCGTGGAGCGCCTCCTCGGTGGCGAGTGCGGCCTCTTCGAGGCCGTCCTCGCCGAGCTCGATCTCGACGATATCGCGGCCTTCTTCGCGAAGCCGCGCGAGGAAGGCCGCCTCGTGCTCGTCGCCTTTGCGGCGAATCAGGTCGGCGTGCGGGTTCTCGCGGTGCGGCCGCACGAGCTCGCCACGCTGGACGGCGACCTCGAGCTGCGTCAGGTGCGGGCAGGCGAGGTGGTTCCCCAGGTCGGAGGGCGAGAGCCGAAGCGTGCCGTCATGCGCGAGCCGCATCACCTGGAGTATCAGTGCAGACGCTGTGCGCGCTTACGCGACAAGCACGGAACCGGGAACCGCCGCGGCCAGCCGGCGATCGGCGGTGACGAGCGGCAGACCGAGTGCCGCCGCGAGGACGGCATAGAAGGAGTCGTATGCCGAGAGGCGGCTCCCGGCGGCCAATGCGATCGCAGACGGAGCCAGCGGCGTCATCGCATGGAGCCGAATCGGGCTCGCCATCATGAGATCGAGCAGTCTCAGCGCGTCGTCCAGCGAACGCCGGTCGGCATGCACGGCGAGCGCGAGGCGTTCGAGACCTCCGCGACGATCAGCTCGGGCGCGTGCCCGGTCGATGCGCCGTCGGCAATCCGAGCGAGAAGCTCGGCGGCTTCTCCCTCCGTCGTCAAGCCACGCACCGCCGCGGATGCGTCGACGACCGCATCAGCGGGTGTCACGGTCTCGGCGGATGATCGTCTCAGGCTCGAGGCCGGGCGGGAAGCCATCCGGGAACCACTTCTGCCAGCGACGCCGTCCCTCGGCAAGACGCGCGACGAGATCTTTCGACTGCTCTTCGCGCTCCACGTGGCCGACCAGAGCGGCGACAACCTCGGCGTTGAGCGAGCGGCCGCGCTGCTGGGCGCCCGCACGCAGCGCCTCCAGCGCATCGGGGGGGAGATCCCGCACGTGAATCTTCGCCATGCTCGTAATGGTAGGGGCGCTTCTACCGAGAGAAGGACCGTCTCGAGCCTGACGACGTCGTCGCGCTCGTTCGGCAGATGGAGGAGAGAAAGCGCACTCGAGCGAGCGCATGCCGAGCTTCGTTGCGAGCAGGAGCTGCGAGTCCCCGAGCCCATTCCCGAGAGCGTGCGACACAAGGTCTGGCGCCGAGACCAAGGGCGCTGTGTCGACTGCGGGTCGCGCGGAGAAGCGCCCGCCGCCTGACCCGTCGCAGGCTCGGACCCTGACGCACGCGCTTGCGGCCGCGCGAGAGATCCGGCGCATCGTAGGATGCCGGGCGTGGAACTCGACGAGTACCGGCGCACGAGCTTCGAGACCTGGGAGGTAATGGCGGCGGGCTGGGAGCGCCGGCGGGCGGAGATCGCGGAGGTCACGACGCCCGTGAGCGAGTGGCTGCTCAGGGAGCTCGCCCCGCAACCGGGCGACACGATT
>JBOHBD010000210.1:0-21641 GCA_050698195.1 Gaiellaceae bacterium | reverse complement strand
TGGCTGATCATGGCGATCATGCCGGTGCTCGCCGCCGCGCTGACGCTCCTCCTGCTCGACCGCGGCATCTCGATCGGCGGCTGGGACGTCTCCACGAACGCGTTCGACGCATCCGAGGGCGGGTCGGCGGTGCTCTACCAGCACGCGTTCTGGTTCTTCGGCCACCCCGAGGTGTACGTGATGGCGCTTCCCGCCTTCGGGATCATCTCCGAGGTCCTCCCGGTGTTCGCGCGGAAACCGATCTTCGGGTACAAGGCGGTCGCGTTCTCGACGGTCGCGATCGGGTTCTTCTCGATGCTCGTCTGGGCCCACCACATGTTCACCGTGGGGATGCCGAACTCGTTGAACGCGTTCTTCATGGTCACGTCGATGGTCATCGCCGTGCCGACGGGGGTGAAGATCTTCAACTGGCTCGCGACGCTGTGGCGCGGAAACCTGATCTTCGAGACGCCGATGCTGTTCGCGCTCGGGTTCCTCTCGGTCTTCACGATCGGCGGCCTCTCGGGCATCTACCTTGCCGCCTTCCCGATCGACTGGCAGGTGCACGACACGTACTTCGTCGTCGCCCACTTCCACTACGTGATCCTCGGCGGCTCGGTGTTCGCGATCTTCGCGGGCCTGTACTACTGGTGGCCGAAGATGTTCGGCAAGCTGCTCGACGAGCGGCTCGGGAAGTGGCACTTCTGGCTGATGTTCATCGGGTTCAACCTGACCTTCTTCCCGCAGCACATGCTCGGTCTCGAAGGGATGCCGAGGCGCATCTACACCTACTCGAACGGGGAGTGGGAGGGCTACAACCTGACCTCCACGATCGGCTCGTGGGTGATGGCGATCGGGCTCCTCTTCTTCTTCTGGAACGTCGGTCGGACGGCCCGGAGAGGGAAGCGGGTCGGGAACGACCCCTGGCAGGCGGACACGCTCGAGTGGTACGCGACGTCGCCGCCGCCGCCGCACAACTTCGACGAGGTGCCCTACGTGACGAGTGCGCGTCCCCTCTACGATCTCAGGCGGAGATTGCGTGAGGAAGGTGGATTCCGTGCGCTCTTCTGAGCCGCAGCCTGGAGCTCTGCTTCGCCTGTCCGCGCTCGGCGGGGCGGTGGCCACCGGGCTCGTCGTCGTGAGCGCCGTTCTCGAGCTCGGCACGGCGCACTGGGGCATCGCGGGAGTGGCTCTGCCGCTGCTCGTCGCCGACGCTGTCCTTGCCCGGCTCGCCTACCCGACGCTCTTCCGGCGGGCGGTCGTGGCGCTCGCCCTGCTCGTCGTCGCGATCGCGCTGGGCGGCGTCGTCGCCTGGAGCGCGAGCGCGTCCTGGGCCGTCGCGTCGCACGTCGGAGCCGCGGCTGCCGCGCTCGCGGCGTCGCTGCTCGTCGTCGCCGGGGCGCTACGAGGCGCTGCGACCCCGCTTGGCTCGGCGCGCGACTACCTGACCCTGACGAAGCCGCGCATCATGTCGCTCCTCCTCCTCACCGGAGCCGCGGGGATGTTCGTCGGGGCACAGGGTGCGCCCTCGCTCGACCTCTTCGTCGTGACGATGGTGGGCCTCGGCCTCGCGTGCGGCGGTGCCTCGGCACTCAACCACGTCCTCGACCGCGACATCGACCTGCTGATGGGGAGCCGGACGCGTAACCGTCCTGTCGCCTCCGGCCGCGTCACGCCCGCGCAGGCGCTCGAGTTCGGGCTCCTGCTGTCGGCACTCTCGTTCGCGCTCCTCGCGTCCGCCGTGAACCTGCTGACGGCGGTGCTCGCACTCGTCGGCAACCTCTTCTACGTCCTCGTCTACACGCGCTGGCTGAAGCGATCGACGCCGCAGAACATCGTCATCGGCGGCGCCGCCGGGGCCGTGCCGCCGCTCGTCGGGTACGCGGCCGCGACGGGGAGTCTCGCGCTGCCGGCCCTCTGGCTCTTCCTGATCGTGTTCCTCTGGACGCCCCCGCACTTCTGGGCGCTCGCGCTGATGATCAAGAGCGCCTATGCGGCGGCGGGCGTCCCGATGCTCCCGGTCGTGCGCGGCGAGCGGGAGACCGCGAAGCAGATCCTCCTCTACTCGGTCGGGCTCGTCGTGTTCACGGTCGTCGCCGGAATCTGGCTCGGCCCGGTGTACACGGCAGCCGCGCTCGTTCTCGGCGCGATTCTCGTCGCGCTCGCCGTGCTCCTGCGGCGAGACCTCACCCGCGCCCGGGCCCAGATGCTCTTCCACTACTCCCTCGCGTACCTCTCGCTCCTCTTCGTGGCCGCCGCGATCGACCCGCTGGTCACGTGAACGAGTCGGAGCTCGCGCGCAGGAACCTCCGCTTCGGCTGGGCCCTCTTCGGCCTCTTCTGCCTGCTCTTCGCGGGCACGATCCTCGTCGCGCTGCTCTACCTGCAGCTCGACTAGGAGGGCTTGGCGAAAACAGGCTCCATGCCGCCGGGGGAGCACTGGATCGCCGCCAGGCGTCGTCCTCGGTCGCGCCCATACCTCAGGTATGGGCGCTCCCTGCGTCCTTGCCTCGCGCCGACCAGCGCCACTCCTGCGGCGAGGCCCGTTCCGCCAAGCCCACCTAGGTTGTACGCCAGACCGAGATCCGCTCGCGCGGATGCCGGTCGCGGGAAAATCCCCGAAGGCGGCCGCTTCGCGGGCACTGCCGCTCCCCTCACCATGATCCCTCTTCGATGACGAGCGCGGCGGACTGCCCGCCCGGCGTGTTCCTGGCCCTTCCGGACGAGCCGCCCGCGGGCATCCCGCTGGCCGTCAAGGACCTGTTCGACACCGCGGGGCTCGTCACGACGTACGGCTCTCCTCTCTTCGCGGAGCACGTGCCTGCGACGAGCGCGCCTGCTGTCGTCGCTCTCGAGGCTGCCGGGTACGGCGACGTCGGGAAGACGAACCTGCACGAGTTCGCGTACGGCACGACGTCCGAGAACCCGCACTTCGGTGTCGTCCCGAACCCGCTCGACCGGGGGAGGGTCGCGGGTGGCTCGAGCGGGGGCAATGCAGCCGCGCTCGTGCTGGGCGCCGCCGACGTCGCTCTCGGCACCGATTCGGGCGGGTCGATCCGGATTCCGTCCGCTTGTTGCGGCATCGTCGGCTACAAGCCGACGTATGGGATCGTCTCGCTCGAGGGCTGCTTCCCGCTCGCGCCGAGCTTCGACCACGCCGGCCCGATGGCGCGTGACGTCCGGACGTGCGAGGCGGCGGTCGCCGTGCTCGTCGCCGGCTACGAGCCGGCTCGGCTCGAGTCGCTCGAGGAGCTCGAGGTCGCGGTCACGTGGCTCGACGGAGCGCACCCCCTCGTCCGAGCCCGCGTGGAGGAGGCAGCGGCCCACTTCCCGCGGCGGCGTCGCGTCGCGCTGCCGGAGCCGGACGGGATCGGACGGCTCTTCATGCACGAGGTCGCAGGCGTGCACCGCGAGCTCATCGCCGAGAACGCCGACCTGTACGGGGAGGACGTCCGGATCAAGATCGAGCGCTGCCTCGAGGTCACGGACGCCGAGGCCATGCGCGGTGCCGCCCTGCGCGAGGAATACCGCGAGCGCATGGAGGCTGCGCTCGAAGGGTTCGACCTCGTGCTGACGCCGACGCTTCCGGTCGTCGCACCGGCGATCGGCGCGGGCGAGACCGGCGACATCGCGGTGCGGGAGGCGCTCGTGAGCCGCACGTTCCCGTGGAATGCACTCGGCTGGCCCGCGCTCGCGCTTCCCTGCGGTGCCGCGGAGGCGGGCCTTCCCGCTTCGGTGCAGCTCATCGGCCGCGCCGGCAGAGACGCGCTCGTCCTCGCCACGGGTCGGCTGCTGGAGAAGAAGCTGGCCGCGAGCGACGCGGCCTGAAGAAGCCCAAGGAACAACTTGTAACTTGGCGTGTGAGGCGCCGGGCTTGCGGCACCACCGGCGCGGGGGAGAGCGGTAGGGTCGGCGCGTGAGCGAGGATCTCGCGCTGGCACTCGAGCTCGCCGACCTGGCCGACGCGATCTCGCTCCCGCAGTTCCACAGGGGCGTCGCCTTCGAGACGAAGCCCGATCTGACGCCCGTCACCGAGGTCGATCGCGCCGTCGAGGCAGAGCTGCGGACCCGGCTCGCGGCGGAGCGGCCGAAGGATGCGGTTCTCGGCGAGGAGCACGGAACGACCGGCGCAGGATCGCGGCGCTGGATCGTCGATCCGATCGACGGGACCCGCAACTACGCGCGAGGGATCCCGGTCTGGGCCACGCTCGTGGCCATCGAGGCGGCCGGCGTGGTCGAGCTCGGCGTCGCCTCGGCCCCCGCGCTCGGGCGCCGGTGGTGGGCCGAGCGCGGCAAGGGGGCATTCGCCGGCGGCGACCGGATCGCCGTCTCCTCGGTCGCGCGCATCGAGGACGCCGTGCTCTCCTTCGCGTTCGAGAACGAGGTCCCCGAGCTCGCACGTCGCGTGTGGCACACGCGCGGGTTCGGCGACTTCTGGGCTCATATGCTGGTGGCCGAGGGCGCGGTCGACGCAGCGGTCGACGCCCGCGGCGTTCGCGAGTGGGACCTCGCCGCGGTCAAGGTGATCGTCGAGGAGGCCGGTGGACGGTTCTCCGACTTCTCGGGGGAGTCACGGATCGACGGCGGCAGCGCGATCACCTCGAATGGCCTGCTCCACGACGCGGTCCTCTGCGCGCTTGCCGAGCAGGCCCACACGCCCAGCTGAGACGGCCCCGCCCGGCAACGGTCACTCGACGTCAGATCGACGGAGCCGGCTCGCCGGGCGTCGAGGGCGCACCCTCGTCGCGCAGACGCCGAAGCAGGTCGTGGATGTCCGCGATCTCCTGCTCGAGATCCTTCTGGCGCTCCTCGAGCGCCTGGAGAAGCTCCTCGCGGCTAGGAGCGCGCCACTTCCACCGTCGAGGTTCGTGTCCTCTACACATGGTCACCTCCCTTCTTCGGACTGGTCGAGAAAGGCCGCCAGGCTGGTTCGAAGCTCAGCGAGCGAATCGAGCCACTCGCCGAGAACGACTCCGCCCTCGTCGGTCAGCGTGTAGGTGCGCTTCGCGGGACCAGGCAGGTCGGGCCGCCACTCCGAGACGACGAGCCCCTCGTCCTCGAGCCCTCGCAGTGCCCGGTAGACGTTCCCGACGTCCACGCGCTCCTCGCCGATGAGCTGGGGGAGGCGCTCCAGGAGCTCGTACCCGTGTGTCGGCCCACGCGACACGAGGAGGAGGAGGGCGGGCTCGCCGAGACGCTCGACCCGCGCACGCACCTTCCACGTCCCGTCCGGGAGCCGGCGACGCGTGCGGACACGAAAGCGCTGGCGGCGGTGCACGACCAGAGTATATGCAAATTACATATGTCTTCAGACTGGCCGCTCGCGACAGCGCCCCGCTCGCGAGATCCTCGTGCTCCGTTACGTGTGCCGGATCTGAGCTACCTGTTGACGCTGGCGACCGGGGTGCGACGCCGCAACCGGTCAGGCGGCGACGGCCTTGCGCTTCGCCTGGATCCCGTCCAGCAGCGTCGCGAACGAGGCGGAGAACTTCTCGACGCCTTCCCGCTCGAGCGTCGCGACGACGTCGTCGTAGTCGACGCCCGCCTCCGCGAGCTCCTCGAGGAGGACCCGAGCATCGTCCACGCCCTCGGTGAGCGTCTCCCGGACGACCCCGTGATCCTGGAACGCCGCGACCGTCTCCGCCGGCATCGTGTTGACGGTGTCGGGGCCGATCAGCTCCTCGACGTAGAGAACGTCGCGGTAGGCCGGGTTCTTCGTGGACGTGGAGGCCCAGAGACAGCGCTGCGGCCGCGCCCCTCGGGCCGCCAGCGCGTCCCAGCGAGCGCCCGAGAAGACCTCGAGGTAGTGCTGGTAGGCGAGCTTCGCGTTGGCAACCGCGAGCCTTCCCTGCAGGTCCTGCCGGCCCAGCTCCTCCAGGCGCCGGTCTGCCTCGGTGTCGACCCGGGAGACGAAGAAGCTCGCGACCGAGACGACCTGCGAGGGATCGCCTCCGTCCGCCACGAGCCGCTCCAGCCCGCGGATGTACGCCTCGGCAACCTCCGCGTGGCGCTGAAGCGAGAAGATCAGCGTGACGTTGATCGACCGGCCCGCGGCGATGCAGTCCTCGATCGCGCCGAGTCCCGGCTCGGTGCCCGGAATCTTCACGTAGGCGTTCCGCCGGTCGACGAGCTCGTGCAGGCGCATCGCCTCGTCGTAGCTCGCGTCGCGGTCGTACGCCAGGTTCGGGTCGACCTCGATCGACACGCGACCGTCGACGCCTCGTGTCCGCTCCCAGGCGGGCCGCAGGAGATCGCAGGCGCGCCGCACGTCCTCGACGGCGAGCGCGATGAATATCTCCTTGGCGCCGTCGTCGCCCACGAGCGCCTCGCGGAGCTCGTCGTCGTACCAGCCGCCGGTCGAGAGCGCCTTCTCGAAGATCGTCGGGTTCGACGTGACCCCGACGATTGCGTCCTCCTCGATCAACCGCGCGAGCTCGCCCGTGTCGAGCATCTCGCGCGAGAGCGTGTCCATCCAGACGCTGACGCCGTGAGCCGAGAGCTCGTGGAGACGGCTCGTCCTCATACCTCAACGTTACCTCGTGACGGAAACGGGAAACCCCAACTTAGAATGGCCCGCATGGCCGACACCGAGCGCCGGAGAGAGCTGGGACAGCAGCTTCGCGTCGACTCCGTCCGCATGGCTGCCGCGGCGAAGTCGGGCCATCCCACCTCGGCCATGTCTGCGGCCGACCTGATGGCCGTGCTCGTGGACGGCTACCTGCGCTACGACTTCGACGCCCCGAAGAGCCCGGCGAACGATCGGCTGATCTTCTCGAAGGGCCACGCGTCCACCCTCCTCTACGCGATCTACCGCGCGGCGGGTGTCGTCTCCGACGAGGAGCTCCTCTCGTACCGGACGTTCGGAAGTCCGCTCGAGGGGCACCCGACACCCGTGCTGCCCTGGGTCGGCGTCGCCACCGGCTCGCTCGGCCAGGGGCTACCGATCGGCGTGGGCACCGCGCTCGCCGCGAAGTACCTCGACCGCGTGCCGGCGCGCACGTGGGTCCTGTGCGGCGACAGCGAGATGGCGGAGGGGTCCGTGTGGGAAGCGTTCGAGCACGCCGCCCACTACACGCTCGACAACCTGACGGCCGTCCTCGACGTCAACCGCCTCGGACAGCGCGGGGAGACGATGGTCGGCTGGAACCTCGACGTCCACGTCGCGCGCGCGCAGGCGTTCGGATGGCACACGATCGCGATCGACGGCCACGACGTCGAGGAGATCGACCGCGCGTATGCCGAGGCGATCGCGACGACGGGCTCGCCGACGCTCGTCGTCGCCCGCACGATCAAGGGGAAGGGCGTCGCTGCGGTCGAGGACGTGAACGGATTCCACGGCAAGGCGCTGGACGACCTGGACGCCGCCATCGATGAGCTCGGCGGGCTCCGCGACATCCGTGTCGACGTGGCGAGGCCGGCCGAGGCAGAGCCGTATCGCTTCCCGATGCAGACGCTCGAGCTCCCGCGGTACGAGATCGGGAGCGAGGTGGCCACGCGCAAGGCCTACGGCGAGGCGCTGGCCGCGCTCGGCACCGCTCGAGGAGACGTCGTCGCGCTCGACGGCGAGGTCTCGAACTCGACCTTCGCGGAGATCTTCGCCCAAGCCCATCCCGACCGGTACTTCGAGATGTACATCGCGGAGCAGCAGATGGCCGCGGCCGCGGTCGGGCTGCAGGCGGTCGGTTGGCGGCCGTTCGTCTCGACGTTCGCCGCCTTCCTGACCCGGGCGTACGACTTCATCCGGATGGCGGCGGTGAGCCGTGCGCGGCTCTCCTTCTCCGGCTCTCACGCCGGCGTCTCGATCGGGGAGGACGGCCCCTCGCAGATGGGTCTCGAGGACATCGCGGCCTTCCGAGCGATCCACGGCAGCGTCGTCCTGCACCCGTGCGACGGGAACCAGACGGCGAAGCTCGTGGCCGCGATGGCCGACGTCGACGGGATCGCGTACCTCCGGACGCTCCGCCCGGCAACGCCGGTGATCTACGGCCCGGACGAGGAGTTCGAGATCGGCGGCAGTCGTGTCGTCCGCTCCTCGGACGAGGACGACGTCGTCCTCGTCGCAGCGGGAATCACCGTGCAAGAGGCGCTCGCAGCCGCGGATCTCCTGGCAGAGGACGGGATCGCCGCGCGCGTGATCGACCTCTACTCGATCAAGCCGCTCGACGCCGAGACGCTCCTCGCCGCGGCGGAGGCAACGCAGGGACGGCTCGTGACGGTCGAGGACCACTGGCCGGAGGGCGGACTGGGCGAAGCCGTCCTCGCAGCGCTGAGCGGCATCGACGTTCCCCCACGCGTGGTAAAGCTCGCGGTGCGGGGAATGCCCGGCTCGGGGAGGCCGGAAGAGCTGCTGGCGGCAGCCGGAATCGACGCAGAGCACATCGCCGCAGCGGCACGCCGGCTCGTCGAGGCGCCGTCCGCGCACGTCTCTCGCTAGAACATTCGGCGGCGATGGCCGTCTTGATCGCATCCAACCTCCGGAAGGAGCTCTCCGGCGACCCGCTCTTCGAGGGGGTCTCCTTCACCGTTGGACGGCGCGACCGGCTCTCGCTCGCGGGCCCGAACGGGGCGGGCAAGACGACGCTGCTGCGCGCCATCGCCGGAGAGACCTCGCTGCACGGGGGCGAGCTCGCGTTCGCGAAGGGAACGCGCGTTGCGCTTCACGACCAGAGACCGCCTCTCGAGCGCGACCTGACCCTGCGCGAGTACACCCTCTCGGGCGCGCGGGACCTCCTCGCGCTCGAGGTCGAGCTCCGCCGACTGGAGGAGGCGATGGCGGGTGGGGCACACGACGAGCGGACGCTGCGCCGCTACGCCGACGCCCAGGCACGCCTCGAGCATGCGGGGGGCTGGGGATGGCGCGACCACGCGGCCGCGACGGTGCGAGGGCTCGGCTTCGCCGACGCTGATCTCGACCGGCCGCTCGGAACGTTCTCCGGCGGCGAGCTGACACGCGCCTCGCTTGCTCGTGTTCTCGCGGGAGGCCCCGACCTGCTCCTCCTCGACGAGCCGACGAACCACCTCGACGTCCAGAACCTCGAGTGGCTCGAGCGCGAGCTCGAGTCGATCGACGCGGCTGTCATCCTCGTCGCCCACGACCGCTGGTTCCTCGAGGCCGTCACGACGTCCGTGCTGGAGATGACGCCCGGCGGCGTCCACTTCTTCGCGGGGCCGTGGCACGAGTGGCGGCGCGAGAAGGCCGCCCGAGCGGCTGCGGCGGGCAGGACGGCCGAGCGTGTGTCCGAGGACATCGCCAGGCTCGAACGATTCGTCGCCCGTTTCCGGTACAAGAAGTCGAAGGCGAAACAGGCGCAGGCGAAGCTGACGCAGATCGGGCGGCTCGAGAAGGAGCGCGCCGAGGCCCGCGAGGAGCACGACGCCCTCACACGGAAGCGGAGGGCACTCGGCTTCGACTTCCTGCAACCTCCGCGGACCGGTCGAATCGTGCTCGAGGCGGAGGGGGTGGGCCTCACCGCGGGTGACAAGACGTTGCTGGAAGGCGCGACGCTCGTCATCGAGCGCGGGGAGAAGGTCGGACTCGTCGGCCCGAACGGAAGCGGGAAGACGACGCTGCTCGAGGCGATCCTCGGCGGTCATCCGTTCCGGGAGGGCGATGCTCGCTTGGGGCACGGAGTCGTGCCGGCCTACTTCTCGCAGCACACGCAGGAGCTCCCCACGCGAGGATCCGTGCTCGACGCGGCTGCTGCCGCGACCGGGCTTCCGAGGCCGCAGGCGCAGGCACTGCTGGGCCGCTTCCTCTTCTCCGGCTGGGAGACCCACGAGCGCGCCGTCCCGGCGCTCTCCGGAGGAGAGCGGCGGCGGCTTGCGCTCGCTCTCCTCGTCGCGTCGGGAGCGAACTTCCTCGTCCTCGACGAACCGACCAATCACCTCGACCTGGAGAGTCGCGAGGCGCTCGAGGCCGCCCTCGAGGCGTTCCCGGGAACGGTGCTGATCGTCTCGCACGACCGCGCGCTGCTCGACGCCGTGCCGAACCGGATCGTCGCGATCGAGGACGGGTCGCTCCGCTCGTACGACGGGGGCTGGGCGGATCTCACGCGGGAGCGAAGCGCCGCTCGTGTCCCGCCGCCCGAGCGTCCCAGGGCGCGGAGGCCTCCGAAGCCCGCGCCGTCCCGCGGGGAGCGCTCGATGCCCTCCGAGCTCGAGCTCGTGGAGGCGGAGATCGCCGCCGCCGAGACACGCGTCGCGGAGCTCGAGGGAAGGCTGGCGGACGACTGGGCGAACATGGACGTCCTCTCTGCGCACCGCGCCGCCCGCGACGAGCTGAAGGAGCTCCTGGCCCGCTGGGAGGTGCTTTTCGCGGGCACCCAGCACTCGCGCCCGTGACCCTGCATGCCACGTAACGGCCCGCTACTCGGTGAAGGCCTCGTGTGAGGTGTGACGAAACCGCCTGCAGAGGCGTAGGAAGGGCGTGCACGCAATGAGCCTCGAGGCCCCGCGCCATGCAGACGCAGCTGCGTCGTCGTTCGCCGCGGTCGCCGAGGAGCTTCTCGACGACGTGTACGGGTACCTGCTCTACCTGACCAAGAACTGGGCGCTGGCGGAGGATTTGACGAGCGAGACCTTCGAGACGGCATTTCGCCGCTGGCGGAGGTTCGACCCGCGCCGTGGCACCCACAAGGCATGGCTGCTCGCCATCGCACGCTCGACGGCCCTCGACTGGTTCCGCGCCGACGCACGCCGCCGCCGGCGCGAGGAGCGCGCGGAAGCCGGCGCCCCCCGCGAGGAGCGCGAGCCCGCCTTCGGCGAAGGGTTCTCAGCGGAGCTCGAAGAGGGGCTCCGCGCCCTGACCGCCGGCGAGCGCGAGGTGGTCGCGCTCCGGATCGTGCTCGATCTCGACGGCGAGGAGGTCGCGCGGCTGCTCGGGATCACGCCCACCGCCGTCTCGACGCGGCTCCACCGGGCGCTCGGAAAGCTCGAAGAGAGGATGAGACACCATGACGTCGTCGCCTGACCTGATCCACGAGCTGCGAGCCTCCCGCCCCGCGGCCTCGATCGCCCTCCGCACGCGGGTCCGCCAGATCGCGGGACAGGAGACGGAGCGGCCGGCGTCGCCGACCCTCACGCTGCGGCTTCCGGTTCGCCGCCTCGCCATGGTCGCGGTCCCGGCTGCGGCCGCTCTCGCGATCGTGGCGGCAGGGGTCACCGGGCTCGCCCGGTCCGACGGGAGCGTCACGGCGCTGCGGGATGGCGCCGAAGCCGAGGAGTCGACGGCGCTGTCGGCCCCCGAGACGCCGTCCACCCTCGGCCCGCAGGACTCAACGATCGCTCCGACCTCCGGCCGGGCACAGCGCGTCAGCGCGACGCTGACAGTCGAGGTTCCCGACTCGGACGGTGTCTCCCGGGCCGCGCAGGAGGCGCTCGATCTGACGCGCCGTCTCGGCGGCCACGTCGTCTCGGCGTCGGTCACGACCGGAGAGGAAGGAAGCGCGGCGCTGACGGTGCGCGTCCCGGTGGCGAGGGTGCAGGACGCGATCGTGCAGCTCTCCGCTCTCGGCACGATCGTCTCTCAGCAGGTGACGATCGACGACCTGCAGGAGAGCCTCGACGCGCTCGAGCGGCGCGAGCGCTCGGTGCGCGCCCAGATCGCGCTCGTCGCCGCCCGGCTCGAGTCCGAGTCGCTCGAAGCCGCGACGCGGGCGCAGCTCCAGGCCCGCCTGCAGAACCTGCGCGCAGAGCTTCGAGAGCTCCGGCGCGGCATCTCGGCCACGAACGCCGAGGCGCGCATGTCGACGATCCAGCTCACCGTCGTCACTCCGGGCATGCTGGGCGCCGTCCCCGTGCCCTCGCGCGTCGATCGCACCCTGGACGAGGCGCTCGACGTCCTCGTCTGGGAGGGCGTGGTCGCGCTCGCGATCGCGATCGTCGCGGCGCCGTTCGCGCTCGTCGGCTTCGCGGCCTGGCTCGGCCGGAGGCTGTACCGCCGCCGCGAGGAAGAGCAGCTCCTCGCGTCCTGAAACCGCGGGTCCGGCTCAGGCCGGACCCCGACCGCCGGGAGGCCCGTCGTCGCCGAGCGTCGCGACGAGCGCCTCGGCGACCACCTTCAGCGGCCGGCCCGAGATCTGGCTGGCCTTCCGGAGCCGGGCGAACGCTTCCGCCTCGGTCACTCCTTCGCGCTCCATCAGGATCCCTTTCGCCCGCTCGATCGCCTTCCGTGCGGCGAGCGCTTCGGCGAGCGACTCGGCCTCCTCGCGGAGCGCGGCCAGCTCCTCGTGGCGCGCGCGGGCGGTCTCGATCGCGGGCAGGAGGTCGGTCTCGCGAAACGGCTTCACGAGGTAGCCGAAGACTCCCGCTTCGACGGCGCGGGACACGAGCTCCCGCTCCCCGTACGCCGTCACCATGACGATCGGGATGGGGCGCTCGTCCAGGATCCTGCGGGCGGCGTCGATCCCGTCGAGCTTCGGCATCTTGACGTCGAGGAGCGCGACGTCCGGCTCCGTCTCGCGTGCAAGCCGCACCGCCTCCTCGCCGTCCCGCGCCTCCGCGCAGACATCGAACCCGGCGCCCTCGAGGAGCCCTTTGAGATCGAGCCGGATGATCGTCTCGTCCTCGGCGACGAGCACGCGAGTCACCCGGGAAACACCACCTCGGCCCGGAGGCCGCCCTCGTTGCGGAGCTCGATCTGACCCCCGAGCTCGTCTCGCACGAGCGCGCGCACGATCGAGAGGCCCGTGCCCGAGCCCTCGCCCTGGATCCCCTCGCCGTCGTCGGCAATCGTCAGCACGACCTCGCCGTTCCGCTGAGCGAGCGCGATCGAGACCTGGGCGCCGCCGTGCTCGAGCGCGTTCTGGAACAGCTCCGTGAAGACGAGCGCGAGCGCCGTCGCCTGCTGCCCGGCCAGCGACACCGGCGCGAGCTCGGCGGTCACCTCCTTCCCTGCGACGAGACCTTGCACGAGCATCGCCCGCAGCCGATCGACGAGCTCGCCGAGGTCGACGTCGTCCTCGCGGTGCTCCGTCAGCACCTCGTGCACGGCCGCGATGGCGAGGATCCGGTTCACCGAGTCCTGCAGCGCCTTGCGCGGATCGACGTTCTCCGCACGCGCCTGGACGCGGAGCAGCGACGCGACCGACTGGAGGTTGTTCTTGACGCGGTGGTGGATCTCCTGGGCGAGGACGCCGCGCATGACGGTACGCCCGTGCTCGAGGGCGACCGCCGCGTGGTGCGCGATCGCCTCGAGGAGCGCGCGGTCGTCGTCGGAGAACGGTGTGTCGCGGTCGCAGACGAGCTCGCCGATCTGGCGACGCTTCCAGCGGAGCGGAAGACGGACCGCGTACGCGCCCGCGCGGCCTTCGGGCCACGCGATCTTGCCGTCTTCCAGGACGAGCGCGGCCCCGGTCGCGTGCAGCGACTCCATCGTCGTCTTCACGATCGCGTCCAGCGACTCCTCGAGGTAGAGCGACTCCGAGACCGCCTCCGAGATCCTGGCGAGCGCCTCGAGCTCGGCCACGCGCCGCTGGGCTCCCGCGTAGAGCTTCGCGTGCTCGATCGTCTGAGCCACCTGCGAAGCGATCGCCACGAGGAGCTCGATCTCGGCCTCGGTGAACGCCCTCGGCTCGCGCGTGCGCACGTTGAGCGCTCCCTCGAGCTTCTCGCGCGCGAGGATCGGCACCGCGAGGATCGACTCGTACTCGTCCTCGGGAAGGTTCGGGAAGAGCTTGAAGCGGGGGTCGAGATGGGCCTGCGCCGGGATCATGATCGGCGCCCGCTCGGCCGCAGCCACTCCGGTGATGCCTTCGCCGGGCCGCATGCGTGGCGTTCGCGTCATCTCCTCGACCCTGCTCCCGTGAGTCGCCCGCAGCACGAGCTCGTCTGCCCGCTCGTCGTAGAGGTAGACGAAGCACGCATCGGTGCCGAGGGCATCCGCGACGTTCCGCGCCACGAGCTCGAGCACTTCCTGCAGGTCGAGGGACGAGTTCACGGCCGCGATCGTGTCGGTGAGGAGTCGAAGGTGGCGGGCGGTGGCGTCCACGGCCGCATTGTCGCCGCTCGCGCCGTGTCGTAGGATCGCGGCGTGAGCCTGGACGACTGGATCCTGGCGCTCCACGTGCTCAGCGCCTTCGCCTACGTCGCGGGCATCGTGCTCTTCTGGGTCCTCGTGGTCGCGGTGCGCCGAGTCGACACTCCAGAGGGCACGATCGGCATGGAGCCGGTCGTGAAGGTCGGCAACGCCGCCGTCGGCATCGGCGCGGTGGGCACGATCGTCCTCGGAATCTGGCTCGCGATCTCGCTCGACGAGTACCGGCTGTGGGACGGCTGGGTCATCGCCGCGCTCGTGCTCTGGGCGCTTGCCGCCGCGACCGGTCAGCGGACCGGCGTCGCGCACATGCAAGGCCTGACCAAGGCGCAAGAGCTCCAGACGGCCGGCCAGAGCGGGCCGAACGCGGAGCTCTTGGCGCTCAACCGGACGTCCAACGGCGTCGTCCTGCACCTCGCGACGACCGTCATCGTCCTCTTGATCATCCTCGACATGATCTGGAAGCCGGGCGCATGAATGTTGTGGCCGCGATCCGGCCGGACGACTGGAACTTCCCGTTGCTCGTGCATGCGGCCGGCGCGATGCTCCTCGCCGGCGGGGTGCTCACAGGCGCAAGCGCCCTCGCATTCGCGCGAGGCAGCGTGAGCATGCTCCGTCTCGGCTACTTCTCGCTCCTCGTCGTGGGTCTGCCCGCCCTGATCCTGATGCGGATCGGAGCTGCGTGGATCTACTCCAAGGAGGGGTGGGACGACCTTCCGGACGAGGCCTCCGAGCCGGCTTGGCTCGGGATCGGCTTCCTTGTCGGCGACCTCGGCGGGCTCCTCTTTCTCGTCTCGCTCGTCGTCGGCGGCATCGGTTTCTACCGCCTCCGCGAGGGCAAAGGCGAAAGCTTGCTCAAAGCGACGATGGTGATCTCGCTCGTCCTGCTCGTCGCGTACGTCGTCGCGGTGTGGGCGATGGCCGGCAAGCCGGACTAGGTAGTTCGGCGCAGTCGGGCCGTCAACATGCTCGCCGCCGTCCGTCCCGACGACTGGAACTTCCCGCTCTTCCTGCACGTGCTCGGCGCGATGGTTCTCGTGGGTGCGATCCTGACCGGTGCGAGCGCGCTGGCCGCCGCCGGAGGCAACGAGAGGCTGCTCCGGCTCGGCTACCGGACGCTGCTGGCGCTGGGGCTGCCGAGCTACGCACTCATGTGGGCCGGCGCACACTGGATCTACGCGAAGGAGGGGCTCGACGAGCGCCCGATCGACTTCGCCTGGGAGGCAGTCGGGTTCGGCGTGACCGAGGTCGGCGCAGTTCTCTTCCTGATCTCGCTGATCCTGGGCGGCATCGGCATCCGGCGGCTCCCCGACGCGAGCGGCATGGCACTGCTGAAGGCGACGATGGCGATCTCGTTCGTGCTGCTCGCCGCCTTCGCGGTGGCGGTGTGGGCGATGGCCGCGAAGCCAGACTGACGCCCGGCTGCGACGCAAGCAACTCCCGCGGTGGGAACGCGCCAGCACCCACCGTTGAACGACCACGGGCTCCTCACCTGGGAGCCCGCGATCGGCCGTCAGATACAAGGCTCGCCGCTCGCCTAGCGGCGTTCCCTGCATCGTCAATCATTAGACATTCCACGGACGGCCGCAAGTGTCATTTGGGGTCAGACCCGTGAGTCTGATCCCCGGCGATCAGAGCGCGGCGAGATACTGCTCCTTCTCCCATTCGGTGACCTGCACCCGGTACTGGTCCCACTCCTTGCGCTTCAGCTCGACGTACCGTGGGAAGATGTGCTCTCCGAGCGCACGGCGCATGAGATCCGACGCCGCGAGCTCGTCGATGGCTTCGCCGAGCGACTCGGGCAGCGACGTGATCCCCTGCTCGCGGCGCTCCTGCGTCGTCAAGCGGTAGAGGTTGCGCTCCATCGGCCCGGGCAGCTCGTAGCCCTTCTCGATGCCCTCGAGCCCGGAGTGGAGCAGGGCGGCGAAGGCGAGGTACGGGTTGCAGGCGGGATCGGGGCAGCGGATCTCGGCGCGCGTGGCGTGCTCGGAGCCCGGCTTGTAGAGCGGGATGCGGACGAGCGCCGAGCGGTTCCGCTGCGACCAGGCGACGTAGACCGGTGCCTCGTAGCCCGGCACGAGCCGCTTGTAGGAGTTCACCCACTGAGCGAGCACCGCGGACATCTCGCGCGCGTGCACGAGCATGCCGGCGATGAACCCCTTGGCCGCCTCGGACAGGTGGTACTCGTCCCGGCGGTCGAAGAACTGGTTCCGACCGCCCTTGAAGAGCGACATGTGCGTGTGCATGCCCGAGCCGTTCTCGCCGAAGAGCGGCTTCGGCATGAAGGTCGCGTAGTAGCCGTGCCAGGCGGCGACCTCCTTCACGATCAGGCGATACGTCATCGTGTGGTCCGCCATCTCGAGGGCCCCCGCGTAGCGCATGTCGATCTCGTGCTGGGACGGGCCGACCTCGTGGTGGTGGTACTCGATCGGAATGCCGACCGACTCGAGCGCGCCGATCGTGTCGTTGCGCACCTCCGTCGCCGCGTCCTGTGCGGTCATGGTGAAATAGCCGCCCTCGTCGATCGTCTGCGTTCCGCGATCGTCCGCGAAGATGAAGTACTCGAGCTCGGGCCCGACGTTGAAGGCGTCGAAGCCGAGGTCGGCCATGCGCGCGAGCGCTTGGCGAAGGACGTACCTTGGGTCGCCCTCGTACGGCGAGCCGTCGGGAGTGACGACATCGCAGATCAGCCGCGCGACCTTGGAGCCGATCGGGTCGCCGTGCTCGTCGAGCGGACGCGGCATGAGCTGGAAGGTGGACGGGTCGGGGATGGCGACCATGTCCGACTCCTCGATCGCGTTGAAGCCGGTGATCGACGAGCCGTCGAAGCCCATCCCGTCGTTCAGCGCCTCCTGCATCTCCGCCGGCGTGATCGCGAAGGACTTGAGGTGCCCCTCGAGGTCGGTGAACCAGAAGAGGACGTGCTCGACGCCCTCGTCCCTGATCCGCTTCAGCACCGCCCGCCGCGCCGCTGGCGTCGACGTGGCGCGATCCTTGCTCTTCACCATCGTGGCGCCGGAATGCGCCCTCGGTCGTGCCATGAATCCCTCCTTGAAATGAAAAAGCCCCGGACGGCAAAGCCGCCCGAGGCGACGTCGCCTCACACAGACCGCGGCAGTCTACAGAGATCGCGGGGCTAGCGCTTCCGAGCGACGAACACGACGAAGTCGTCGTCGCTCGTCGGTGGCGCGTCCTTGTACCCGGCGCGGACCTCGACGTTCACGAACCCGGCCTGCTCGAGCAGGAGCCGAACCTCGTGTGTGAAGTACAAGGTCATTGCGAGCACGTGCTCCTCGGCGGCGACGAGCTCGCCGTTCCGCCACATCGAAGCGCGCATCTCGAGCGTCGCGTGCTGGGACAGCGGATCGAGGGCGACGAGCCGGGACCGGAGCTCGTACTCCGCGCCGTCCGAGCCCACGCGCCGATTGCCTCCCGCGCGCCACGGGCGTGGCAGCTCCCGGCGCCCCTCACGCGTCCAGAGGGGCCACATGTGGCTGTCTGCGTACGGCGCCTCGTTGTCGAGCAGGAGCGTGCCTCCCGGCTCGAGATGCTCGTAGAGGCGCCGGAGCCCCTCGACGTCGTGCTCACGATCGCCACCGAGCCCGAACCCGCCGCAGAACACGATCGTCGAATAGCGGCGCGGGAGGTCGAGGTCGTGCACGGCCTGCGCGTAGAGCCGCGGCGGCGGTAGCCCCTCCCGCTCGGCGCGCTCGCGACAGAGCGCGAGCATGTCCGGCGAGATGTCGCAGCCGTCGACGTCGAGCCCGGCATGCAGGTACGGCACGAGCAGCCGACCCGTGCCGCACGCGACGTCGAGCGCGGGCTTGCCTGCCAAGACGAAGCGGCGGAAGAAGTCGATCTCCGGGCCGTCCACGTTGAACTCGGCCCACCAGCGCGCGACGAGGCCGTAGTGCCAGGTCTGTGCTTCGCTCGTCATGCGGACGCGCCGGAGTAGCGCTTCAGGCCGAAGCGCCAGAACCAACGCGCGAACGCGAACAGCGCGATCGCGAACCCCGCGGCAAGCGCCAGCGTCTCCCAGTCGAGCCGCGAAGTCACGGCTTCCGCCGGCACCGTCACCGCGAACGCGATCGGCACCAGGAACGTCACGCTGTAGCGGAGCCAGCCGGGGTAGATGCCGACCGGGAAGCGCCCCGTCAGGTAGATGCCGTCGAAGAGCTCGATCGCGTGCCACATGTTCACGATCCAGAAGGCGCCGGTCGCGATGACGAGCCAGAAGCAATAGATCATCACCGCGCCGAAGACGAGCGCGACGCCGAAGGCCAGCGTGTCCACGAGCCCGACGTCCGTGGAGAGGCGCGAGAGACCGAAGCCGAGCACCGCCACGCCGGAGACGACGTCCACGATCTGCCAGATGCGAACCTCGCGGACGCTGACCATGACCTGCGAGTCCTCGGGCTTCGTCAGCGCGTAGTCGAACGTGCCCTCCCGTACGTCCTCGATGAGCTTGGTCATGTTCGGCTGGATGTACGCCTTGATCGCACCGCCCATGAGGATCTGGATCCCGAGCACACACAGGAGCTCGGATTGCGACCAGCCGTTCAGCGCGTCGGTGTGCGAGTACACGAGCGCGATCACGACGAGCCCGGTGATCAGCGCAATCGCCGACTGGAAGAGCTGGACGACGAAGTTCACGCGGTACTGGAGCTCGTTCATCACACCCACGCGGAAGAAGAGCCAGCTCACGCGGAGCGCGTTCATCCGCCCACCGCCGAGAAGTGCCGGATCGCGTAGCGCCACGCGACCTTGAAGAGCGCGAAGCCGAAGAGGATCCAGAAGAGCTGGGCGGCGAGGCCGCGGGCGAGCTCGGCGTTCGACATGTCGCCGACGAGGCTCTCGATCGGGAAGAAGAAGGCCCACTGAAACGGCAGGAACCGCGCGAGCGTCTCGACCCAGTCCGGCATGAGCGGCAGCGGCACGAGCCGGCCCGAGAGCAGGAGCTCCGACGTCATCCAGAGGTCGAAGATCGCCGCTCCCCGCGTCGTCCAGAAGCAGAGCATTCCGAGCGTCGACTGGAACATCGTCCGCAGCAGGTACGCGCCCCAGATGGCGACGGCGAAGACGGCGATCTCCAGCGGCCGCGGGTCGAGCGTGGGGTCGAAGACGAGCGAGAGCCCGATCGCGAGCGGGATCCAGAGCAGGATGACGACCACCTTCCAACCCGCGAAGTACGCGATGTCGTAGTGCAGCGGGTGCATGGGACGCAGCAGCACCCCGGACAGCTGGCCCTCGCGAATCCGGTACTCCCAGTAGGGAGCGCCGAAGACGATGTTCATGTTCCGGACGAGCGTCCAGACGATGTAGTACGCCGCGAAGTAACCGGGAGTGAGGCCGTTGATCTCGCCCCCGGACTCCTCCGCGATGGTCGTCCAGACGACGAGGTAGATCACCGGCTCGGCGACCATCCCGAGCATGTACATGTAGTTCGCGACGCGGTACTGGAACTGCTCCTGGACGGCCGTCCGCATCGTCGTCAGGTAGAAGTCGACGGTCGAGCGAAGGCGGCTCGCTTCTGGAAGCGCAGCGCCCGCGGCGGTCTGCTGCGGGACGACGGTCATTCCCCCGGTCGCTCCTGCGCGAAGACGAGCTCGATCACGTCCTCGATCGGCGGGTCCTCGACGTTCAGGTCGAGCACCTCCTGCTCCGCGAGGAGCCGTGCGGTCACGCGCGCGGTCTCGACCTTCGGCACGCGAAGCGTCACGACGTCGCCGTCGCGATGGATGACGTCGCCGTACGCGGAGAGATCGCCCGCGCCGTTCTCGAGCGCGACCTCGATCGTCTTGTGGGCGGTGAACGTGCGCGCGAGCTCGGCGAGCCGGCCGTCGAAGAGGATGCTGCCGTGGTGGATGACGATGACCCGGTCGCACAGCGCCTCGACGTCGGCCATGTAGTGGCTCGTGAGCAGCACTGTCGCGCCGTGGCGGTCGTTGTACTCGGCGACGAAGGAGCGGATCCGCTTCTGCATGGTCACGTCCAGCCCGATCGTGGGCTCGTCGAGGAAGAGCACCTGCGGGCGGTGCAGGAGCGCACCCACGATCTCCACCTTCATCCGCTCGCCGAGCGAGAGCTGGCGGACCGGTTTGCGCACGAGGCCACCGACGTCGAGCAGCTCGATCAGCTCGTCGCGGAGCGGAGTGAAGTCGCCTCGCGGCACGCGGTAGATCGCCCGGTTGAGCTCGAACGAGTCGAGCGCCGGCAGGTCCCACTGCAGCTGATTGCGGTTGCCCATGACGAGCGTGATCCTCCGCAGGAACGCCTTCTCGCGCTTCGAGGGCACGTGCCCGAGCACCCGCGCCTCGCCCGCGGTCGGGTAGAGCAGTCCCGACAGCATCTTCAGCGTCGTCGTCTTCCCGGCGCCGTTCGGCCCCAGGAAGCCGACGACCTCGCCCGGCTCGATCGCGAACGAGATCCCGTCGACCGCTTTGACCTTCCGCGTCTTTCGGCGGACGAGGCTCTTCGTCGCGGCCCAGAGTCCGGGGTCCCGCTCGGGGACGTCGAAGGTCTTGCGGAGCTCCGCGACGTGGACGGCCGGGTTGCTCACCCCGACCTCTTGAGCTTCCCGTGCTTCTTCGCGTACCGCTCGCCCAGCGAGAAGATCCAGAGGCCGAGCGGGACGGAGACGACGCCGATGACGAGCAGCGGCCAGATCTCGTCCCACATCGTGGACAGGCCCTGACCGTCGAGGATCGCGTCCCTCGCGCCGTCGAGCGCGTACGTGGCGGGCGAGATCTTGGCCAGCCATTCCATCCAGGTCGGCAGCACGTCCACCGGGTAGTAGACGCCCGAGACGACGAGCAGCGTGCCCTGCGCGATCCAGCCGAGCTGCGTCCCCTTCTCCGGCGAGATGAGCGGGAGGACGGAGGTCATCATCCCGATGCCGAGGAAGGACACCGACGCGACGGCCAGGACGACGAGCGCTGCGACGAACTTGGCGTCGGGCACGGAGAGGTCGAAGAACCAGATGCAGACGGTGAACAGGAAGATCGCGCGCAACAGCCCGTAGAGGACGGAGAACATGCCCATCCCCGCGAGGTGCATCGGACGCGAGAGCGGGGCCATGAACGTGTACTCGATCGTCCCCTCCCAGCGCTCCCAGGCGACCGTCTCCATCAGGAACTCGAAGAGAACGCCGAGGTAGGCCCAGACGACCGCTCCGATGAGCAGGCTGGTCGCCACCCGGTTGACGTCGAGCTGACCCCCGGTCGCCTCGATCCCCTTGGCGATGAAGACGATCGTGAGCGTGTTCGCGACGGTCCAGATGAACCAGGCGAAGTCCCACCAGATGTAGCGCTTGGTGAGGTAGTAGTTGCGCTCGACGACGCCGCCGGCGCCGACGAGCTCCGCGCGCAGGGTGGATCCCAGGGTCGACATCAGGCCATCACCTCCCGGTCGTCGTCCTCGTCCTCCTCCGCCTCGAACTCGCGGCCCGTCGCCGCGAAGAACGCCTCCTCGAGCGTCGCCGCGCCGTAACGGCTCTTGAGCTCGTCCGCGGGCTCGAGGACCAGCAGGCGGCCGCGGTCGAGGATCCCGACGCGCTCGGCGAGGTTCTCTGCCTCGGTGAGGTCGTGCGTGCAGAGGAGGATCGTGGAGTCGTGGTTCACGCGGATCTCACG
>JBOHBD010000209.1:0-2965 GCA_050698195.1 Gaiellaceae bacterium | reverse complement strand
GTCTACTGGTCGGCGGCGTAGAGACGCCACTCGCCGGGGATGCCCTTGAGCTCGTGGATTCCGCGGTCGCTGAAGGAGAGCCCGGAGCCGGCGACGAGGTCCTTCACCGTGCCCGACACCAGCACCTCGCCGGGTTCTGCCATCGCCGCGACGCGCGCGCCGAGGTGGACGGCGATACCGCCCACCTTCCCGTCGATCGTCTCGCACTCCCCGGTGTGGAGGCCGGCACGTAGCTCGACTCCGAGGTCTCCGGCGGCATCTACGATCGCGCATGCGCAACGCGCTCGTGTGAGGAACTGCTCGACCGCCTCCAGGACGGACTTCGTGTCACCGAACCACGGGAGGAAGTCGACGCCTGGGAGCTCGACGTAGTCGGCGCTCGGAATCCGGTCCGCCACGTAGGCGGCGACCTTCGGGGGCACGAAGCGGACGTTCGCGCGCTGGAGCACCAATGTCGGGGCGCGAATCGCCGGCAGGATCGGACGGATGTCGTACTCCAGGTTCATCCGGCGGAAGGCGGCAACGGCACCAGGGCTGGCGCCACTCAGCCGCCACGTTCGCGCGTACCAGTCGAGCAGTGCGTCGTCGTCGGCGATGCTCGGTGCGACCATCCCCACGATGTCCCGGACGTATGCGGGATCCGAGAAGCGTTGCTCGGCTTCGTCGACCCACTGTCGGGCCTCGGCGTCGTCGAACCCCCAGGGATAGTCGTCAGTCTGCGTCCCCTCGAGCCAACGGACAAGGCGCGGCAGCCGGCAGGAGCGTGCCCCCAGGTGGCGAACCGACTCGACATGGCGCGCCGCAGGAAGAAACGGCCGCTTCGCCCGCGCGTCCCCGCACGCGTGAGGAAGCGGACGAAGCTGGCTCGCTCCCACCACGAGAGCGAGCTCCTCGGGCTGGCTCTGGCCGCGCTCGGGCTCGTGCTCTCGGCGATCCTGTACGTCGGGCTCGACGGGGGAGCCGTCGGCTCCTGGCTCGCCGACGCTCTCACGGCCGTCAGCGGAGACGCCGCGTACGCCCTCCCGCTGGCACTTCTCGGTGTCGGCGGCCTGATGCTGGCACGCAGCGAGCTCCTCGACGTACGCCCGTTCCGCCTCGGCCTCGGCATCGGTTTTCTCGGCCTGATGACGATCCTCGGCCGCGACAGCGGGGGGTGGATCGGGCTCGCGCTCGGCGGCGCCCTGGCGGGACTCATCGGCGACACGGGTGCGGCGATCGTCGGCGGCGCCCTGCTTCTCGGAGGGGCGCTTCTCGTGAGCGGAGCCTCGACCGGTGCGATCCTCCGGCACACCGGCCACGCCGTCCGCCAGGCGAGCACCGGCGCCCGCCGTGCCTTCGACTGGATCTCCGCGGAGTCGCAGGCGGAAGAGACATTCGACCGTCCGCCGGCAACGCTGGAGCCGCCTCGACGCCTGCTCGACGGGGCCGAGGCCTATCCGGACGTCGTCGGTGCGCTGCCGTCCGGGGAGACGCCCCCATTGCTTCCCGAGCCAGAGGCGGGGCCCGGCGAAGGCAGCCTTGCCACGGGCTTCGAGACGTCGTCCGAGCACGTCGAGTACCGCCTCCCCGACCGGGAGATCCTCAAGCGCTCACCCGCGATCGCGACGGCGGCCGGGGACTCGGGAGCCCGGACCGCGGACCTCCTCGTTCGCACGCTCGCGGAGTTCGGCGTCGACGCCAGCGTCGTCGGCCAGATCTCGGGCCCGCGCGTGACGCGGTACGAGCTCCAGCTCGCGCCGGGGACGAAGGTGTCCAAGGTGGCCGCGCTCAAGGACGACCTCTCGTACGCGCTCGCGACGACGGAGATCCGCATCCTCGCGCCGATCCCGGGGAAGCAGGCCGTCGGCGTCGAGGTTCCGAACCTCTCGCCGCGCCTCGTGACCCTCGGTGACATCTACGACAGCCTCCCGGCCACCGCGAGCCCGCTCGCCGTCTGGCTCGGCAAGGACATCTCCGGGAACGCGGTCTGGACGGATCTCGCCCGCATGCCCCACCTCTTGATCGCGGGAACGACCGGCTCCGGCAAGTCCGGCTGCATCAACACGATCCTCACCTCGACGCTCCTCCGTGCGACCCCCGACGAGGTGCGCATGATCCTGATCGACCCGAAGCGGATCGAGCTCGGCTACTACGAGTCGATCCCGCATCTCTTGACGACTGTCGTCTCGAGCCCGAAGGAAGCCGCGACCGTCCTCATGAACGTCGTCGCGGAGATGGACCGCCGCTACGAGCGGCTCTCCCTCGTCCGCGCTCGCAGCCTGTCCGAGGCGAACCGGGCGTTCCGTTCGCGCGGCGACGCGCCGCTTCCGTACCTCCTCGTGGTCATCGACGAGCTCGCGGACCTGATGATGGTCTCGCCGCAGGCGGTGGAGGACTGCGTGATCCGGCTCGCGCAGAAGTCGCGCGCCGTCGGCATCCACCTCGTGCTCGCCACTCAGAGGCCGTCGGTGGACGTGATCACGGGGATGATCAAGGCGAACGTCCCATCGCGGATCGCCTTCGCCGTCTCCAGCCAGACCGACTCGCGCGTCATCCTCGACAACGCCGGTGCGGAGAGCCTGCTCGGGCAGGGCGACATGCTCTTCAAGCCGCTCGGCACGTCGCGCCTCCAGCGGCTCCAAGGCGCGTACGTGAGCGAGGAGGAGATCGCCCTCGTGGTCGAGCAGTGCCGCTCTCAGCGCGGGCAGGATCTCGACGAGTCGCTCCTCGAGGCGGCGGAGGCGCCGATCGACGACCACGATGGCGACCTCGACTTCGATCCGGACGAGGATCCGCTGCTCGACCGCGCGATCGACGTCGTCGTGCAGACGCAAACCGCGTCCGTGTCCCTCATCCAGCGCCGGCTTCGGGTCGGCTACACGCGGGCCGGCCGTCTGATCGACATGCTCGAGCGCCGGGGGATCATCTCCGGCTACGACGGCTCGAAGCCGCGGCGTGTGCTCGTCTCCGACAGCGAGCTGCACAG
>JBOHBD010000208.1:0-3888 GCA_050698195.1 Gaiellaceae bacterium | reverse complement strand
TCGCATGGACGTCGAGCAGCGCCTGAGTCGGGTGCTGGTGCTTGCCGTCTCCCGCGTTGACGACGTGGGCCGCCGTCGCCTCGGCGACGAGCTGGGCTGCGCCGATGTGCGGGTGGCGCACCACGATCACGTCGGGGTCGTACGCGGCCAGCGTGAGCGCCGTGTCGCGGAGCGACTCGCCCTTGTCGACCGAGGAGCCCGCGGAGCGCAGCGACATCGTGTCTGCGGAGAGGCGCTTCGCAGCGAGCTCGAAGCTCGCGAGCGTGCGCGTCGACGACTCGTAGAAGAGGTTGACGACGGTGCGTCCACGCAGTGTCGGGAGCTTCTTCACCTCGCGGTCGAGCGACGCGGCAAGCGCACGCGCGGTCTCGAGAATCCGCTCGACGTCGTCAGACGTGAGGTCGGCGACGGAGAGGAGGTGCCTCCGGGGAGGAGCGGGTGCGCGGAGCTCAGACACGGCTGTCCTCGCTCTCGCCCACCAGCAGGACGCCGTCTACCTCGTCCACCTCCACGAGCTCGACCTGGATCCGCTCGTCCCGGGCGGTCGGGAGGTTCTTGCCGACGTAATCCGGCCGGATCGGCAGCTCGCGGTGGCCGCGGTCGACGAGGACGGCGAGCTGCACGACGGCGGGCCGTCCGAAGTCCAGCAGCGCGTCGATCGCGGCGCGGATCGTGCGACCCGTATAGAGGACGTCGTCGACGAGCACCACGGTCAACCCCTCGAGTGAGAACGGGATGCTCGTCGCGCGCACCACCGGTTGGCGATCAGGGGGTCTGCCACCGTCCCGCACGTGGACGTCGTCGCGGTGAAAGGTGATGTCGAGCGCGCCGAGAGGCGGCTCGACACCGCTGCGCTCCGCGACGAGGCGGCGCAGGCGCGCTGCCAGCGGAACCCCGCGCGTGTGGATGCCGACGAGCGCGACGTGGGCGATGTCCTCGTTCGCCTCGATGATCTCGTGGGCGATGCGGGAGAGCGCCCTCGAGATCGACTCGGCGTCGAGGAGCGTCTTCGCGGCAGGCCGGCCCTGCGGTGCGCGGTCGGGGACGTGCGTCGTCATCTGGCTCCTTTCCGGCCTCGCTGGACCGGGTTAAAGGGACGTCGGTAGTCTAGCCGCCCTGTCCGACAGGGCCGGCCACACTCGCTTTCGGACGAGTCTCGGCACGCGACACGCTGCCCTCGGCGTCGGGGCGATCGTGCTCGTCTCCGCCGGCGCTCGCTTCCTCGTCGCACGCTCGTTCGATGTCCCGTGGATCACGCCGGACGAGATGATCTACGCGCTCGTCGGCGAGTCGTTGTGGGAGTCGGGCGAGCTCTCCGTACGCGGCATCGCGCTCTCGTACTACAGCCTGCTGACGCCGGCGCTCGTGGGTCTGCCGCTGACTATCGACGACCTCGAGTCGGGAGTTCGGATCGCTCAGGCGTTGCAGGCGCTGGCGATGTCTTTCGTCGCCGTGCCCGTGTACCTCTGGGGCAAGCGGCTCACCCGGCCGAGCTGGGCGCTCGTCGCGGCGGCGCTCGCAGTCCTGCCGCCGGCGCTCTGGTATGGCGGCCTGCTGATGACCGAGGCGCTCTTCTACCCCCTGGTCACTGCGACCCTGTTCGCGCTCGCGAGGATGCTCGAGCATCCTGCGGTCGAGCGGCAGGGCGTCTTCTTGCTGCTCGTGAGCATTTCTGCGGCCGTTCGCCTGCAGGCTCTGATCCTGCTGCCGGCGCTGATGCTCGCGGTCGGCGTGCACGCGTGGTTCGGTCGCTCGACGGCGACGATCCGCCGGCTGACTCCGGTCCTCGGACTGGTCGGGGCCGCCACCGTCGTCCTCCTGACCCTCTACGCCTCCGGCCGGAGCGACCTGCTCGGGGCATACGGAGAGCTCGCGGAGGCGACACCCGCGTCCACCGGGGTGCTCGCGCAGCTGACCTGGCACGGAGGTGCGGTCGTCATCATGACTCTGGGGCTTCCCCTGCTTGCCACGGGCACGCTCGCGGCACTGGCGGCTTGGGGTACCGAGCGAGACCCGGCGATCCGCGCCTTCCTCGCGGCCACGACGGCGTACGTCGTCGTCCTCGTCGCTCAGGTCTCGGCGTTCGCAGCGGGGTACCTCGACCACGTCGGCGAGCGGTACCTGATCACGGCGCTACCGCCCCTGCTCCTGGGGCTCTGCGTGTGGGTCGCCCAGGGTGGGCCACGACCGGCGCGGATCGCGGTCCCGGTCGCGCTCGTCTCCGTCGCCCTCGTCGCCACCGTCCCGGCGACGCGACTCGCGACGAGATTCACCGCGCACGACGTGCTCACGCTCTTCCCCCTCGTCGACCTCGCCGAGCGGCACGAGGTCGGCTTTCGCGTCGGGCTCGTCGCGGCGAGCGCGCTCATGGCTGTCGCGTTCTTCCTGCTTCCGCGCCGTCTGCTCGCCGTCGCTCCCGCCGCGGTCGCGCTGGGGTTCCTCGTCCTCTCGGTCTCTGCCGCCCGCGAGATCGACCGGTTCTCCCGGATCGAGCGCGCCCGCGACCTCGGCACCGATGTGTCGCCGCGTTGGGTCGACGAGGCAGGCGCCGAGCCCGTCGCGCTCTTCGACACGGGAGAGCAGCCGTCGACGTCGATCGCCCGCACCGCGTTCTGGAATCGGTCGATCCGGCAGCTGATCCGGCTCGCCGACGTCCCGCCGCAGGCGTTGCCGCAGTCGCCCGTTCGCATCCGCACGGACGGAGCCCTCGTCGACGAGCGCGATCAGGAGGTCAGCGCGCCGCACGTCGTCCTGCCCACGACGATCACCGTGTCCGGGGAGAGGCTCGCCTCCTCCCCCCTGACCGAGATAGCGCCCGGCTCCTCGCTCTGGCGCGTTGACGAGCCGCTCCGCCTCGTCTCGCGGGCGACCGGCTTCACGCCGGTGGGCGACTTCAGCCGCGCGGCCGTGGTCGTCTATCGCTGCGGGCAGGGCGCGCTCGAGCTCACCCTCCTGGGAAAGGACGGTCTCCCCGTGGAGATCAGCGTGAACGGCTTCCCGTGGCAGACGGTCGAGTTGGCGGCGGGCGCGGCCTGGACCGGATCCGTTCCCTCGCTTGCCTTCGAGAGCGGGGACTTCCCGTGCCTGTTCGAGCTCGAGAGCGCTGGCCTCGTCGGCTCTACGCGGGTCGAGTGGGCCCCCGCCAGCGGCGGCTAGAACGAGGCGCTCACTGCTCGGTCTCGAGCTCGTCGTCGAGCTCCGAGAGCGCCTCGATCGCGTCGCGGGCGTCGTCGACGTCCTCCTCGGCGACGAGCACCTTGAGCGGTGGATCGTCGAGCGCCTCCGGATCGTGCTCGATCGCGGGCTCCAGCCGAGCTTCGATGCCCGCCGTCGAGAGGAGCTCCTGGAGCTGCTCCGCCTCGCTGACGTCGCCTGCAACCGCTACCTGCACGAGCCTCGTCACGGCTCGTCGGACCCTACTACAGCCGCCTTGCGTGCCCGTGCCCCCGAGCGGACGAGCTCCGGGGAGCCTCGCTCCGGAAACGGGACCTCCACGACGTCGAAGTCCCGCGGGACGACGGTGTCCGGGAACAGCTCTCGAGCCTCCTCGACGACCTGGTGCCCGAAGTACCGTGTCGAGACGTGCGTGAGGGCGAGCAGCCTGACGCCGGCCTCCCGGGCGACGAGCGCCGCCTCGCCCGCGGTGGAGTGGAGGGTCTCTCGTGCCCGTTCCCGCTCGTCGGCGAGGAAGGTGGCCTCGTGGACGAGGACGTCCGCGCCCTTCGCAGCCTCCACGACAGACGAGGCGGGGGCCGTATCGCCGCTCAAGACGATCCTTCTCCCCGCCCGCGGCGGCCCGAGAACGGCCTTCGGCGTCACCTCGCTCCCGTCCGGGAGCGTCACAGGCTGGCCGCGCTGGAGAAGGCCGCGCGCGGGCCCGTCCGGCAC
>JBOHBD010000207.1:0-2752 GCA_050698195.1 Gaiellaceae bacterium | reverse complement strand
GGGTCGAAGAGGTTCGCGAGCGAGCCGATCGCCGCTCCGAGGAGGCCTCCGATCTCGGCGAGCCGTGTGCGGGCACCTTCGTCCCCCGCTCGGGCACGATCGACGAGGACGTGCGCGTCCGCGTCGGGGCCCCACAGCTCCTGAGCCGCCCGGTCGGCAGCGGTTCCCGAGGCAAGCGTCTCGAGGTGCCCTCGGCCATGGCAGTTTCCCTGGCAGGGGGGACCGCCGGCCTGCACGACCATGTGGCCGATCTCGGCCCAGCCGCGGTAGAGGCGGTTCTCGAGCACGATCCCTCCCCCCACGCCGGTCCCGAGCGTGAGCATGACGAGGCCGGACGCCCCCCGGCCCGCACCGAGCTTCCACTCCGCGAGCGCCGCCGCGTTCGCGTCGTTCTCGACTCCGACGGGGAGGCCGAATCGCCCGCGCGCATGGCCTGCGAGGTCGTAGTCGTCGAACGGGAGGTTCGTCGCCCGGAGGACACGTCCCGTGCGACGGTCGAGATTCGCGGGCACTCCGAAGCCGATCGCCCCGACGCGATCGTCGACCAAGGCCTCGACCGCCGAGTCGAGCGCCGCGAGCACGTCCTCCTCCGAGCTCCCCGGGCTCTCGCCGAGGTGTCGTCCATGCACGGTTCCTTCGCGATCGACGACGCCGGAGAGGATCTTCGTTCCTCCCACGTCGACTCCGATCACGAGGGGAGCGCCCACGGCCGCGGGCTACCATAGCGCCCCGAATGGCCGAGGGAGACAAGCCCTACCGGCGATATCGCGGCGGCCGTGTCAAGGGCAAAGTCCCTCTCGGCAGGGGGAAACGCCCCGCGGCGGCGGCGCGTGCACCGGAAGCACCTCGCGGCCGTCGGCGGTGGGGTCTCTGGATCGCCCTCACCCTCGTCGGGATCCTGGTCCTCCTCGTCCTCTGGAGCGTCCTCGGCTACCTCTCGTTCTCGCGCGGCGTCGACGAGGCAAACGAGCGCCTTCCGCGTCGCGCCGAGGCCCGCCTGGCCGTGCACGACGGCTCGCTCATGTCCGACCCGGCGACGGTCCTCGTCATCGGAACCGACGGCGGCAGGGCCCCGGGGCGCGGCGACGCGCGGCGGTCGGACTCGCTCCTCCTCCTCCGGACCGACCCGGAAAGGCACCGGCTCTCGTACCTCTCGATTCCGCGAGACCTGCGCGTGGACATCCCGAGCTACGGCGCCGGGAAGATCAACGCCGCGAACCAGATCGGCGGCCCCGCGCTCACCATCCAGACCGTGCGCGCGCTGACGGGGCTCCCGATCCACCACGTCGTCACGCTCGACTTCGACGGCTTCCGCGAGCTGATCGACGCCCTCGGCGGCGTCGACGTGAACGTGCCCAAGCCGATCCTCTCGAACACCTTCGACTGCCCGTACAAGCCCGCTCGCTGCAGAGACTGGGATGGCTGGCGGTTCGAGAAGGGAACGCAGCATATGGAGGGCCGGCGCGCGCTCGTGTACTCCCGCATCCGAACGAACAAGCTCGACCCGTCCGACACGGACATCACCCGGGGCAGCCGCCAGCAGGCGGTCGCAGACGCGGTGGGCGACGAGATCGCGAGCTTCGGGACCTTCCTCCGCCTGCCCTTCATCGGGGACGCGCTCGCCGCGCCGCTCGTCACCGACCTTTCGGCGTGGGAGCTCGTCCAGCTCGGCTGGGTCCGGTTCCGCGCGGATTCGAGTCGGTCGCTCCACTGCCGGCTCGGCGGTGAGCCCGCGTCGTCCGGCGGTGAGTCGGTCCTCCTCGGCTCCGAGGACAACCTCGAGGTGATCGCGATGTTCCTCCGGCGCTCCGCGCCGCTCGCGCCGCGGAAGGGGTTCCCTTACGCGGGCGGTTGCACGCGCAGGGCGGGCTGACCCTCCCCTCTAATCCGCGGTCGCCTTCTTCTCGCTCGCAGGCTTCTCGGCCGGCTTGTCTGCCGTCTTCTCGGCCGCGGCGCTCTCGTCCTCTTTGCCCTTCTTCTTCCCGCGGCCGTAGTCGGTCGAGTAGAAGCCCGATCCCTTGAAATGCACGGCGACGGGGAAGAGGATCTTCTCCACCGGCCCGGCGCCGCAGATCGTGCAGGCCTCGACGGGCGCTTCCGCCATTCTCTGGAAGACCTCGAACGTATGCCCGTTCGGGCAACGGTACTCGTAGATCGGCACGCTGCTCGAAGGCTACTCAGCGGTCGGGATGGAGATCGGGCTGCTCACGCTCCTCGTCGAGCAGCTCGAGGTAGCAGGGAGCGCTCTCGAACGCGGCGAGACCGCGCGGCCGGCCACGCCGGCGCTGGATCCGTCGGCGCCGGGCGCTCGCCGCCAGCGCCGCCGAAGCACCCACGAGCCCGCCCAAGACGAAGGTTCGGAAGCCACCCCGGCGCTGATCGCCGTCCATGGTCTGATCTTACGATCCACGCGATGCTTGTCTGCACGCTCGGCGATCTCACGCTCGACGTCGTCGTCCGGCTCGCGCGGCCCCTGGCGGTGGGAGGAGACACGGATGCGGAGATCCGCGTCGCTCCGGGCGGGCAGGCGGCCAACGTCGCCGCGTGGGCCGCCGCGCTCGGAGCGAGCGCCCGGTTCATCGGCAAGCGGGGGGAGGACGAGGCCGGCGAGCTCGCGCGTGCCGGGCTGAGCGCGGCGGGCGTCGAGGTTCTCGGTCCGGCCGGCGGCCGCACCGGCGTCATCTGCTCCCTCGTCTCACCCGGCGGCGAGCGCTCGATGGCAGCCGACCGCGCGACCGCTACGGATCTGCGG
>JBOHBD010000206.1:0-4109 GCA_050698195.1 Gaiellaceae bacterium | reverse complement strand
GAGCTCGCCTACGAGATCGACGGGATCGTGATCAAGGTCGACTCCTTCGCTCAGCAGCAGATCCTCGGCTCGCTGCACGAGCGACCGCGCTTTGCCAGGGCGTACAAGTGGGCGCCCACGACGGCGGTGACACGCCTCCTCCAGATCCACGTCCGCGTCGGGCGCACAGGCGTCCTGAACCCGCTCGCCGAGCTCGAGCCGGTGCAGGTGGGAGGCGTGACCGTCTCGAGCGCGACCCTGCACAACGAGGACGACATCCGGCGCAAGGACATCCGCGTGGGCGACCTCGTCGTGGTGCAGCGCGCGGGTGACGTCATTCCACAAGTCGTCGGTCCCGCCAGCGAGCACGAGCCCGGGACGAAGCCGTGGAGGATGCCCCGCAAGTGCCCGCTCTGCGGAACCGCGATCGTCAGGCCCGAAGGTGAGGTCATGCACCGCTGTCCGAACCGCGTCTGTCCCTCGCGCGGGCTCGAGACGCTCTACCACTGGGTCGGGCCCGCGATGGACATCGAGAACGTCGGCGGGAACACGGTCAAGAAGCTCTGGGACGAAGGTCTCGTGCGTTCCCTGCCCGACCTCTACCGACTGACGACCGGCGAGCTCGAGGCTCTCGAGGGCTACGCCGAGATCTCGGCGGCGCGCGCGATCGAGTCGATCCAGCGCTCGAAGGAGCAGCCCTTCTCGCGCGTGCTCTTCGGCCTCAACATCCCGAAGGTCGGCTGGGTGACCGCGCGCAACCTCGTCCGCCACTTCGGGTCGGTCGACGCGCTCGTCGCAGCGACGCAGGCCGAGCTCCAGCAGGTCGAAGGAGTGGGCCCCGACAGGGCGGTGCTGATCGCGGAGTGGTTCTCGGACGACGAGAACCGCAAGCTGCTCGAGGAGCTGCGTCGCGTCGGCGTGCAGCTCCACTCGACGGAGGTCGAGCAGCCCGCGGGAGGACCGCTCACAGGCCGTCAGTACGTGATTACGGGCACGCTCGAGGGCTTCAAGCGGGAGGAGGCGAAGGCCGCGCTCGAGGCGCTCGGCGCCAAGGTCTCGGACTCCGTCTCCGGCAAGACCGCAGGTGTGATCGTGGGCGTGAGCCCCGGCTCCAAGGCCCAGAAGGCCGAGAAGCTCGGCATCCCGATTCTCTCCGAGGACGAGCTTCGAGCGCTTCTAGGAGCGAGCTAGAACCGTCACGAACCGGTCCTGCGCCTGGCGCGCGTACCAGTACGGAATCGGCGAGCCGTTCTGGATGATCGCGAAGGCGTAGCGCCTGCGGACGAAGCCGGCGAGAGAGGAGGACCGACTCGTCGTCCCCGTCTTGGCGATCACTCGGCCGCGTGTAGGACGCCGGTCGAGCCTTCGCTTCAGCGTGCCCGAGACACCTGCAACCGGCAGCGAGGAGACGAAGACATCACGCATCTCAGGATCGCCCGCACCGATGCGGAGAATGGCGACCAGCGCCTGCGCGGTCAGCCGGTCGAGCCGCGACAGGCCCGAGCCGTCGGCGATGCGCACTCCGGCGACCGGGACTCCCGCGGCGGCGAGCTCGGCGACCACGACCGCAGCGCCAGACGCCGTCGACCCGGCCCGCGCGACGCTGGCACCGAGCTCCTTCAGCACGATCTCGGACACGAAGTTGTCGCTCTCGCGGTTCATCTCCCCGACGATCTCGGCGAGCGGCTGCGAGAGGTCGAGGGCAAGCGGCAGCGCGCCTGTGGGAGCTCGCCCTGCCCTTGCGCCGCCGGCCACTGCGACTCCCCGCCGGACGAGCGCTGCCCGGAACGCCCTGGCCGCGGCGGCTGCCGATCCGTTGGCGCTGGGGCTCTCGACGTCGTCGACCGACAGCGCCGAGAGCGGCCGTGACTCGAGGCCGAGGAACGACGGCTTCCACCCCGGTGCGGTCCGGCGCGCGTCGAAGTGACGCTCGTCTCCCAGGACGCGCCCTGTGACGCGGCGGATGCCCCAGGCCGCGACGTCGCGCGCGAGGGCGCCGAGGTCTGCGGGAGCGAGTGTCGGATCGCCGTAGCCGACCAGGATGAGGTCACCTCGCCACACGTGCCCGTCGAGGTCGCCCCGCCCCGCGACCTCGGTCCGGAAGCGGAAGTGCGGCCCGAGGAGCCGGAGCGCCGCAAACGACACGGCGAGCTTCTCGGCGGACGCGGGGGCGAGAGCAAGAGTCGCGTTCGACTGGAAGACGACTCGGCCCGTCTGCAGGTCGACGGCGAGCGCAGCGGTGCGACTCGGGGCGACGCCGGGTGCGGCGAGCGCCTGCTCGAGCGCCGTGGCGAGGTCGGCAGGGGCGGCCCGCGTGGGTGCTGTCGCGGTGCCGGCGAGCGCTGCGAACGAGAGCAGAGCCGCAAGCGAAGCGAGGCGAACGCGCATCGTCACGAGCTTGTACCGGAGACGGCCGACGGACGTGCGCCGACTCGGACGCGATCGCTAGCGATAGATCGTGATGACCACGGTCCTGCGCCCCCACTTCCGCGCCTTCGCCGTGCTCGGGAACCAGAGGTCGATGATGCGGCCCTTGATCGCGTAGCCGACATCGGCGGCAACACTCTTGCCGTATCCCGGGACGAAGAGGCGGGTGCCGAGCGGAATCAGCTTCGGGTCGACGGCGACGACCCCCTTCCGAACAGGGAGCCCGAATGCGGTACGACCGGGCAGGTGGTAGGCGACAGCGTCGACGCGCAACCGGTAGGACGCCGTCTCAGCCCCGCTTGCCGGCAGGGCACCCGCGCCGAGCACTCCACACGTGACCGCAGCGAAGGACGGTGCCAACCGTCGTGTTCTCCCACGCACGAAGGGGCGACCCTAACACACCGCGAGATTGTGACGTTCAGCGAAAGCGGCTCTTTGCAGAGATTTTCTGGTCTGCTCTCGGTTGCAGGCATCCGGTAAGGGTGCTAGTGTCCGCGACTTGTGACGGGCCAGACCGCCACCGGCGGGTCTGTTCGGAGTCGATGCAGGGTCGTACTCGGGGGCTCGACACCCGGATGGGCGCCGAGAATCACCCTCGTCGCGGCTCTCGCCGCGGGGCTTCTCCTTGCCGCCGGATCGGCTTCGGCCGACCCGGACATTCAGTCGAAGCGCGAGCAGGCCCACGCGATCATGGCCGAGCTGCAGAGCCTGGACGCGAGCCTCGCCGTGACGATCGAGGCGTACAACTACGCGAATGTCGAGCTCGACCGCCTCGATGGCGAGCTCGAGGTGAACGCACGGCATCTCGTCGCCGCCCGGAAGAGCCTGAACGTCGCGCAGGCTCGAATCGCCGAGCGTCTGCACGACCTCTACGTCAGCGGAGACGGCGATTCGACGCTGGAGGTGCTCCTCGGCTCGAGAAGCCTCGACGACATCATCACGAGGCTGGACGCGATTCAGCGCGTCTCGAAGCAGGACTCGAGGATCCTGGCGGAGGTGAAGGAGTACCGGCGCCAGGTGCACACCCACCGCGAGAAGCTGAAGGACGCACGAGCGGAGCAGGTGCAGGTGGTCGCCGACCGTGCGGCACAAAAGGCGTCGATCGAGGGGCAGCTCGCCGAGCGGCAGGCGCTGCTTGCCTCCGTCAAGGACGAGATCGCCCGCATGCAGGCGGAGGAGCGACGGCGCCAGGCCGAGCTCGCGGCGCAGGCCCGGGCCCGGCTCGAAGCACAGCGGCTGGCCGCGCAACAGGCGCTGAGCGAGTCCACGTACATGCCGGCAGTCGAGTTCGGCGAGACGCCGATTCCCGTCGCGGCGCCACCCGACGCAACTCGGGCGTCCCAGGTCATATCGATCGCAATTCAGTACCTGGGCACTCCGTACGTCTGGGGCGGGTCGAGTCCGTCGCAGGGCTTCGATTGCTCGGGCTTCACGTCATACGTGTTCGCCCAGATCGGCGTCTCGCTGCCACATCACGCGGCGTCGCAGTACAACTACGGGGTGCCCGTATCCCGCGATGACCTCCAGCCCGCCGACCTCGTTTTCTTCAACGGTCTCGGGCACATGGGGATGTACATCGGCGGGGGTCAGTTCATCCACGCGCCGCACACGGGCGACGTCGTCAAGATCTCGAGCCTCTCGGACTCCTGGTACGCGGCGACCTGGTACGGCGCGCGACGTTTGTAGAGCGCTTCAGATTCCGG
>JBOHBD010000205.1:0-3187 GCA_050698195.1 Gaiellaceae bacterium | reverse complement strand
CGATCAGCCCGAACGGGGACGGCCAGGCCGACACCGCGCTCCTCGAGTACCGGCTCTCGACTCCGGCGAACGTCACCGTCGCGATCGTGGACCCGAACGCCGTCACCGTGGCGACGGTCGTCGACCGCGTCTGGACGAGGGCGGGAGAGCACTCGGTCGACGTCGATGCGGCGGCGCTTCCGGACGGGATCTACAGCATCGTGCTGACCGCCCGCACGGCCGCGGGCAGCGAGGTCCAGAAGACCGTGCCGATCACCGTCAGCCGCACGCTCGGTCTCGTGACGGTCTCACCCGCGCTCTTCTCGCCCAACGACGACGGCAGGTTGGACGAGCTCGAGATCGGGTTCGCGCTCGCGGCTCAGGCCGACGTGCGTGTGCGCATCCTCCGGGACGGCCGCTGGGTCGCGAGCCCCCTCGTGGCCAGCTACCCGCCCGGCTTGCAGCGGTTCGTCTGGAACGGGATCAGGTCGTCGGGGCGGCTCCGCGACGGCATGTACGAAGCCGTGATCGAAGCCCGTGACGCGATCGGGACGATCTCGGTCGCAGTCCCCTTCGCGTCGGACACCACCCCGCCGCGTGTCCGCATCCTCCGGGGACGCCCGCTTCGAATCCAGCTGAGCGAGCCCGCGGCTCTGACGCTTCGGATCGACGGAGCCATACGGCGTCGGGAGGCCAGGAACGCGGGCATCGTGCGCATTCCCTGGAGGGGCCGCGCCGCCCGCGTGCGCGTCGTCGCGGTGGATGCGGCGGGCAACTCGAGTGCCCCGATCGTCCGCGTGACGCGCACGAGACCGTCGGCACCCGGCCAGTAGACTCGCCTTCGTGCCGAAGCCGCCTCCCGAGGTCCCTTTCGGCAGGGATGTCATCGAGTCGATCCTGCCGCACCGAGAGCCCTTCCTCCTTCTCGACGAGGTCACCGAGCTCGACCCGGGTCACCGGGTCGTCGCGCAACGCGAGGTGCGGGCGGACGACTGGTGGTTCCCCGGGCACTTCCCCGAGCGCCCCGTCATGCCCGGCGTGCTGATCGTCGAGGCGATGGCGCAGGCGGGTGCCGTCGCGGTGCTCGTCGAGGAGGAGAACCGTGGGAGGATCGCGTTCTTCGCGGGAATCGACGACTGCCGGTTCAAGCGCGTCGTCTCGCCGGGGGACGTCCTCACTCTCGTGTGTGAGATCGACGCCGTGCGCGGGCCGATCGGGCGAGGCAAGGCGACCGCGCACGTCGGTGCCGAGCTCGCCGCCCGCGGGATGCTGACGTTCGCGGTGGAGCGCTAGACGTGCTCGGCTCAGCGACAGGGATCCGGGTCGGCATCACGGGGCTCGGGACGCACGTTCCGGAGCGGGTGCTGACGAATGACGAGCTCGCGCAGATCGTCGACACCACCGATGAGTGGATCCTCGAGCGCACAGGGATTCGCGAGCGGCGGATCGCCGCACACGAGGAAGCGCTCACCGACATCGCCCTCCCGGCGGCACGGGCGGCGCTCGTCGATGCGGGAGTGGACGCGGCCGACATCGACCTCCTCATCTGCGCCACCGTGACCCCGGACATGATGTTCCCGACGTCGTCGGCACTCCTCGCGGACGAGCTCGGGATGCCGAAAGCAGCTGCCTACGACCTGCTCGCCGGGTGCACGGGCTTCGTCTACGCCCTGGCCCAGGCGTACGGCATGGTCGCGTCCGGCCTCTCGAGACGCTCGCTCGTCGTGGGCGGCGACGTGCTGTCGAAGATCCTCGACTGGAGCGACCGCTCGACGCTCGTGCTCTTCGGCGACGGCGCCGGCGCGGTCGTGGTCGAGCCGGTCGGCGAGGGGGGATTCCTCGGCTTCGAGCTCGGCGCGGACGGCGGCGGCGGAGAGAACCTGTGGCTCCCGGGCTCGGGGTCGAGGCACTTCGAGAACCCGGACGCGTTCGTGAAGATGAACGGGCGCGAGGTCTTCAAGTTCGCGACGCGAATCATGGTCTACTCCGCCGAGCAGATCCTGTCCCAGTGCGGCAAGACCGTCGAGGACGTCGACGTGTACATCCCCCATCAGGCGAACAAGCGGATCATCGACTACGCGGCCGGTAAGCTCGGGATCCCGCAGGAGAAAACCGTCGTGAACGTCGATCGCTTTGGAAACACATCATCGGGCTCGATCCCGCTCGCGCTGACCGACGCGCGGGTCGAAGGGCGCCTCACGGACGGTGCTCTGATCCTGATGACCGGCATGGGAGCCGGTCTCACGTGGGGCTCGGCCCTGATCGAGTGGACGAACGGGAGGCCCCGATGAAGATCGCATACTGCTTCCCCGGCCAGGGATCGCTCGAGACGGGGATGGGCAAGGACATCGCCGAGCGGTTCCCAGCTGCGAGGGAGGTCTACCGGCTCGGCTCGGAGGCCTCGGGGCTCGATCTCGAGCGGCTCTGCTTCGACACGCCAGTCGACGAGCTCGTGGACACCGAGGTGCAGCAGCCGGCCCTCGTGGCGACGAGCCTCGCGATCCTCGCGGCGATGCGCGAAAACGGCCTCGAGCCGGATGTCGTCGTCGGTCACAGCGTGGGCGAGTTCGCCGCGCTGGCAGCAGCGGGGTCGCTCGGGACCGGGGAGGCGATCGGGCTCGTCCGGGAGCGCGGGCTCGCCATGGCGGAGGTTGCCCGCCAGCGGCCGGGGACGATGGCGGCGATCCTCGGCCTCGCCGACGAGGAGGTCGAGAAGCTGTGTCGGAAGATCGTCGGTGTCTGGCCGGCGAACTACAACTGTCCGGGTCAGATCGTCATCTCGGGTGAGCACGAGGCCGTCGAGGAGTGCTGCGCCGAGGCGGAAAGCCTCGGCGCGCGACGAGCCGTGCGACTCAAGGTCTCCGGTGCATTCCACAGCCCGCTCGTCGCGCGCGCAGCCGATCGGCTGCGCCCCGCGCTCGACCGCGTTCGCTTCGCGGAGCCGCTCGCGCCCTACATGTCGACGGTGACCGCGAAGATCGAGCCCGCGCAGCGACTCGCCGCGCTCCTCCTCGACCAGCTCACCGCCCCTGTCCGCTTCACGCAGGCCGCGACCGAGCTGATCAGAGGCGGCGCGACGACCTTCGTCGAGGTCGGGCCGGGGAACGTCCTCTCCGGCCTCGTCAAGCGGATCGACCGCGGTGTCAAGACGATCTCGGTGAACACGGTCGAGAGCCTGGAGCGCGCCCAGGAAGCGCTTTCGCCGCGC
>JBOHBD010000204.1:0-4780 GCA_050698195.1 Gaiellaceae bacterium | reverse complement strand
GGGGCTGATCGGCGTATTCGCCGCGATGTAGTCCGCGAGTACCTGATCCATGATGTCGCGCGAGGTGGCACGGCTGGTGAAGTTCGGATAGCCGTCTCCGCCCGCCGTCATGAAGTCGTTCGAGGCGAGGCTGTAGGTCGACCCCGCCGTGAGATCGACGGCGGCTCCGGTACACGAGCCGTCCGCCGCCTGTCTGACCGCTCCGGTCACCCTGCTTCCGGCCGGCTGCGTGATGTCGAACGTGAAGCAGAGCCCCGAGACCTGCGCGAAGCGTCCGTTCGCCGCCGGCATCGCCGAGACCCCCCTCTCGAGCATCGTCTTCAGCTCGGCGCCGTTCACCTCCAGCGTGACGACGATGTTCCCGAACGGCAGGACGGTGAGGACCTGGCCGCGCGAGATCGGGAACGGCGGAGGGTTGTACGGTGGACAGAAGTCCGTCGCGCTGTCGGTCGTCGGGCAGGTGAGATCCGCACGCAGCCCGCCCGCGTTCGTGATCGCGAAGTCGGTGCCGTACGTCGTCCTCATCGAGTCCGTCGTGACGTTGCCGATGAGCGACTCACAGCGGCGACCCTGCGAGCTCGGGTCGTTCCCGGGCGGTGTGTTCGTGAAGCACGCGTCCGCACGCGGGATGAACCGGGTCGAGTTCCCGATCACGACGCCGAGAAGCGGCGCCAGCTCCGCGTTGAGAGCGTCGATACGCGCCTGGATCGCCGGGTCGGGCGTGACGCCGATGTTCCACGGCTTGTGGAAGTCGGCCGTCTTGTAGACGACGCCTCCCGCACTCGTGTCGAGAACGAGCCGCACGCGGGCGAAACGGATGCCCTTCGAGCGGTTCTCGACGACGAGCGTGCCGTTCGGCCGGTACGAGAGCACCTGGAAGTCCGTGTGGTCGCCGATCACCGCGTCCACGCCCGTCAGCGCGTCGGCGAGCGGGATGAGCGGTCCCGTCGGGTCCGTCAGCGTGCCCCCGGTCGCACCGTCGTGGCCCATGACGACGATCACCTTCGCCCCCCGCGCCCGCAGGCGGTCGACCTCGGCCTGCACCAGAGGGATGCGCGGGCGCACGATGAACGGGTCGAACGCGTCGGGGAACACGAGCGTCGGCGCGTCCTCGTTCGTGAAGCCGACGAGGCCGAGCTTGCCGCCCTGGACGTTGAACGTGACCGACGGCGACCACTCCCTCGGCGTCCTCCCGTTCGCGTCGACGACGTTCGCCGACACGTAGGGGAACTTCGCGAGCGGGATAAGCGTCTCGCGCAGGTACTCCTGTCCCCTGTCGAAGTTGTGGTTGCCGAGCCCGTCGGCCGAGAAGCCCATCATGTTCATGGCCTCGATCGTCGGTGTGTCACCGAAGAACGACGAGATCGGCGGCGTCGCGCCGACGGAATCCCCGGCCGCGACGGTGAAGTGCCGTCCCTGGGCCTCTCCCCGGTAGACGTCGAACCAGGGCTTCAGGAACGCCGCCCCGCCGATGGCGAACGAGGGGCCGGAGAACGTATCGGCCGTCTCCGCCAGCGGCACGAGCTGGCCGTGGTAGTCCGAGATGTCGAGGAACGTGATCTCCTTGTACTTCCCCTGGCCGTCGGTCAGGCCGTACAGGATCTTCCCGCGAGCGTTGTGCGGCCCCGGGATGTCCATGAGGAACGCGATCGTCGGCGCGAGGTCGATCGCCCGGACGTTGCGTACCGGCCCCTGCTTGCGGATGCCCGGCCCGGCCGCGATGAACGTCCCGTGCATGTTCACGTTGTGCTCGAGATCCACGAGGTCCGGCAGGTAGCCGTGCTGGCCGAAGAACTGCGAGAACGCGATCCGCTCACCGAGCGTCGCCGCGTCGAACTGGTACGGAGGACGAGTCACGACGACGACGTCGCCGGAGCGGTTCGGGTGCAGCGAGTCGGAGCCGTCGACGTTTCGCAGCTCCTCCTTCTTCATGATCTTCGCCACGACCTGCGCACCGGGGTTCGCGGGATCGGTCAGGTTCTCGAACGCGTTGATGACGGCCGTGCGCACGCCTTCGTAGGTCTGGCCTTCGGGCAGGGTCGGGTTCACGTAGATCTGAGCTGTTCCACCTGCCCAGCACGCCTTGGCGAGGTTGACCGCACCGGTGCCGGTGCCGGCCCGGCAGTTGCTGATGACCTCGGTCGGGGTCGAGCCGCCGCTCGACTGCAGTCCTGCGTCGAAGAGCACCTTGCCCGCATTGACCGCGTACCACTGCGGCGCGAAGCCGTGGTCCGAGGAGACGAAGACGGTCGGGTCGCCGCCCAGCAGGTCGAGTGCGTTGTCGAGCGTCCCGTCCGCCTCCTCGTACGCCGAGCGGATGTAGCCCTCGCGGATCGCGACTCGGCCGTCCGGGACGTTGTCGTCCGAGACGTCGTCGAAGTACGGGTTCGGGTCGCCGTCCATGTCGGTCGGTGTCACGAGCCCCATGAACTGATGCGAGAACTCGTCCGTCACCGGGTTGCCCAGCATCAGCAGGTCGGGATCCACGTCGAGGTCGTCCAGGATGTGCTCGACGTATGCCCAGTGGGCGTCCTTCCAGAAGAGGCCCTGCTCGACGTACGTGTCCTCGTCGATAATCAAGGCCTCGAGCGGCGCGAAGTCCGCGGCGACGGACGTCGGGAAGTCCGCGGCGAGGTCTTCCTCGAACTCCGCAGACCCGGCTGCGCCGAGCGCGTTGAACGTCGCGTTCACGCGCGCGATCGACGTGAAGTAGAGCCTGAACTTCGAGAGGTCGGGCTCGATCTCGATCGCCTTCACGTAGAAGCCGCCGGTCCTGCCCGCGAGGGCGCCGGTCAGCGTCACCTTGACGTCTTCCCATTCGCCAGCCGCCAGATTGGCGACGGCGGCGCTGCCGTCCTTGCCCGCCGTCGAAGGCACGACGAGCACGTGGTCGTACCCGTCCGCGCTCCCGGCGGTGTCGTAGATGAAGAGGTCGAAGAAGCGGTCGACGTTGTTGCCCGCGGGGAAGGCCGTGTTGCGCAGCCTGAACTGGGTCTGCTGCGGCGTGCCCTGCGTCGCCGGGACGCCCGTCCAGCCGCTCGCGTCCGTGACGGCCGGGACGTCGTAGAGGGGTGTCTGGTTGTCGGCCTCTCCCGTTCGCTGGTACGTGACGCCGAAGGCGTTCGCCAGCGCCGGCTGTTGGGGAAGGTCGTAGTTGACGAGAACGCCGCGGTTGGAGAAGAAGGTGCGGAAGTCGACGACCGGGCCCTGGAGCTCGGGCACGAGCGAGCGAGCCGCCACCCATTCCACGGCGACGACCGTCTTTCCGGCGCGCTCCGCGGCCTGGGCGATGTGGTCGGCCTGGAGAATGCCCGTCTGGGCGAAGCTGGTGCGGTTGTTGAAGTTCGACTCGCCCTGCCGGAAGAAGGTGTTGTTCGTCGACCCGTGCTCGCCCGGCCACGTTCCCGTGGCGAGCGTCGTCCAGCCGACGCCGGTATTCGGCGGGAAGCCCTGGAGCAGGCCGTTCTGCCCCTTCACCCCATCGGACATGAGGTCGGCCAGCGTCGGCATCGCCCCCTGCGCGGCGTACGTGTCGACGAGGTCCGGTCGCAGGCCGTCGGACGCGAAGAAGATCATCTTGTCGGCGAGCGGCTCTTCGGCCTCGCTCGCGGCCGTCGCTCCGCCCGTCAGGGCTATCGCGTCGAGGATCAGCATGACTGACGTCCACGCAAGCGCGTGCGCGGACCCGAGTCGGCGTGTCATCGTCTCTCCCCTCTCCCGACCGACAGGTACCCGCCGAATCTACTCCACGGCCACCGCGCTGTGAAGCGTGAGGTCTTCTCCGCTCCACCACTCGTCCTGGACAATGGGCTCGTGCCCGACCTCACTACCCTCGGCTGGGACGACGCCTGGAGCGCGGCGTTCGAACCGCACCGGGCGGACGGCGTCGTGCCGGGCCGCGTCGCGGTTCAGCACCGCGGCGCCTACGACGTCCTGACGGCCGCAGGGGAGACCCGCGCACGCCTGCCGGGCAGGGCGCGGCGCGAAGCCTCCTCTCTCGCCGACCTGCCCGTGGTCGGAGATTGGGTCGCGCTCGAGGAAGGCGATCAGGGCGCGCCTGCGATCCGGGCGGTGCTCCCTCGTCGCACGAAGTTCTCGCGCCGGGCCGCCCACGACCCGGGCTCGGAGGCCACGCGCGAGCAGGTCGTCGCCGCGAACGTCGACGTCGTCTTCGTCGTCGCGTCTCTCGCCGACGACCTGAACCTGCGGTTGCTCGAGCGCTACCTCACGCTCGCGTGGGAAAGCGGTGCGCGGCCGGTGATCCTGCTCACGAAGGCAGACCTCGAGCCCGACGCGAACGCCGTTGCAGCCGGGATCGAGGGGATCGGCGAGGTCGCGGTGCACACCGTCTCGGTGCGCACCGGCCTCGGCCTCGACGACGTCCGCTCGCAGCTCGCGCCCGGAGTGACCGCGGCGCTCCTCGGTCCTTCCGGCGTCGGCAAGTCCACCCTCGTGAACACGCTCGCCGGCGACGAGCTCCTCACGACCGGGGAGGTACGCGACGACGGCTCGGGCCGGCACACGACCACACGGCGACAGCTCGTCGTCCTTCCGGGCGGAGGGATCGTCGTGGACAACCCGGGCATGCGGGAGCTGCACCTCTGGCTCGCCGGGGACGGGCTCGACGAGGCCTTCGAGGACATCGTCGAGCTCGAGGCGCGGTGCCGGTTCTCGGACTGCAGTCACGAGGGGGAGCCAGGGTGTGCGATCCAGGCCGCGCTCGCCGACGGTCGGCTCGCGCCCGAGCGCTGGGAGCACTACCGCGAGCTCCAGCGCGAGC
>JBOHBD010000203.1:0-11481 GCA_050698195.1 Gaiellaceae bacterium | reverse complement strand
GTGAGAAGAAGTGGGCGGGGTTCCGGTTCTGGCTCGTGCTCGTGCTCGTGCTCGCGGTCGCGGTGATTCTCGCGGCGCGGACGCTCGGCGAGATCGAGCGCGTCTTTGGGCTCTGAGCGATGGCCGGCGTGAACGGGAGGCAGGGCAGCCTGGCGCTCGGCGCGCTCGTCTTCGGGGCGGGCATCGGGGCGCTGGCGACCGAGATCACCGCCTCGCGGCTGCTCGCGCCCTACTTCGGGTCGTCGACGATCGTGTGGGCGAACCTGATCGGTATCGTCCTCGCCGCGCTCGCGCTCGGCTACTGGCTCGGCGGCAGGGTCGCCGACCGGCGGCCCCAGCCCGCGCTCCTGGGCTTCATCGTCCTCGTTGCGGCCGTCTGCGTCGCCGCGATCCCCTTCGTCGCGGATCCGTTCCTCGGCTTCACCGTCGAAGGGCTCGACGAGGCATCGGCGGGCGCGGTCATCGGCAGCTTCGTCGGCGTCCTGCTTCTGTGCGCGCCACCTGTCGTGCTGCTCGGCATGGTGGCACCCTTCGCGATCCGGCTCGCGGTCTCGACGATCGAGACCGCCGGCGCCGTCGCCGGGCGCCTGTATGCGCTGTCGACCGCCGGATCGCTGCTCGGCACGTTCCTGCCGGCGCTCGTCCTCATCCCCGCGATCGGGACGCAGCGGACGTTCCTCGTCATCGCCGCGCTGATCGCCGTGTCCTCGTGCTTCTTGCTCGGTGCGCGCTACCTCCTCGTCGCCGCGGCTCTCGCCGCGCTCGTTCTCGTTCCTCCGGGAGCCGTCAAAGGGGTGGCGGGGCTCCTCCACGAGGAGACCTCGTACCACCAGTACATCCAGGTTGTCCAGAAGCCGGACGGACGACGGCTCCTGTACCTGAACGAGGGGGTCGCCGTGCACTCCGTGTGGCGGCCGGACTCGGTGCTCACAGGTGGGGTCTGGGACGCGTTCCTGGCCGTGCCGCCGCTCCTCGGGCGCCCGCTCGAGCGCGTGGCGATCCTCGGGAACGCGGCCGGCACGACCGCTCGTGCCCTCGGCGCCTACTACCCGGACGCCGCGGTGGACGGGGTCGAGCTCGATCCCGCGGTGAGCCGGGTCGGGCGTCGCTACTTCGAGATGGAGGACAACCCGCGGCTCGACGTGCACGACGTGGACGCGCGCCCGTACCTCCGCTCGACCGACCGCCGCTACGACCTCATCATCGTGGACGCGTACCACCAGCCGTACGTGCCGTTCTACCTCGCGACGCGTGAGTTCTTCCGTCTCGTCCGAGACCGGCTCGCCCCCGGCGGAATCGTCGCCCTGAACGTCGCGGCCGTTCCCGACGACACGCGACTCGTGCGCGCGATCGGGGGGACGTTGGCCGCGGAGCTGCCACAGGTGCTGGCATGGCCCGCGCTCCGCTTCAACACGATCGTGCTCGGGCTGACCGAGCCGCTCGCGCCGCAGGAGATCGAAACGCGGTTGCGGAACGGCCCCTCCGATCTCGCGTCGCTGCGTGAGCTCCTCGCCCGTGACGTCGGGACGCTCGAACCATCTGGACGACCCTGGACCGACGATCGGGCTCCGGTCGAGTGGTTGACCGACCGGATGATCATCTCGTACGCCGCGGAGGGCGGCAGGCTGGACGAGGACTTCCTTCCCACCCGACCCGTCGCACCGTGATCTCGCTCGAGCGAAGAGACGGGAAGCCGCTCAGGATCGGGCACCGAGGAGCCGCGGCGTTGGCTCCTGAGAACACCCTCAGGTCGTTCCGAGCCGCGGTCGAGGCCGGGGTGGACCTGATCGAGTTCGACGTGCTCGCCCTCCGCGGCGGAGAGCTGATCGTCGCTCATTCGAACGACCTCCACGAGGTGAGCCGGGGTGCCGCACGGGGAACGATTGCGGCGCTGACTCTCGACCGGCTCCGCGAAGTCAGCCCGGAGCTGCCGACGCTCGACGACGCGCTCGCGTTCTTTGCGGAGGAAGCGCGGGACGTCGGAGTCCACGTCGACCTCAAGTCTGCGGGCGCGGCTCCCGCGGTCGCGGCCGCGCTCTCCCGCTTCGGGCTTCTCGAGCGGAGCTTCGTGAGCTCCTTCCACGTCCGCGCCCTCCGCCGGCTCGCGGACGTCGAGCCGCGTGTGCGACTCGGGGTCTCGTTTCCGCGAGACATGCTGCGCATGGACAAGCGCCGCGGCTTCGGACCCGTCGTCGGCGTCGGTCTGCACGGGCTCCGTCGTGTCACCCCGGGACTGGTCCGATCCCTGCTCTGGCGCTCGAGCACCACCGCGCTCGTGCTCCACCACACCCTCGCGAGCGCTGCCACGGTGCGCCGTGCGCACGCTCACGGCGCGGCAGTCGTGGCGTGGACGGTCGACGATCTGCGCGACCTCGAGCGAGTCGACGACGCAGGAGTCGACGCGGTTGTGACAAACGATCCGTCGATCTTCCTATCTACACTGACGACGTGAGGAACGGGGCTCGTGCAATAGGGATCGGGCTGCTCGCGGCCTGTGCGCTCCTTGGCATGACCGCGGCGTACGCGCTTGCGTCGACCGCGGACACGGAGGCGGAGACGGCGCTCCAGACGACCCAGCCGCCGACGACCACGCAGCCGCCTCCGCCGACCGAGCCGCCTCCGCCTCCGCCGCCTCCGCAGCCGCCTCCGCCGACCGAGCCTCCGCCGCCTCCGAGGCCCCTCGGCATACCGGGTGGCGTCACGATCGGGCACGTCGATGTGGGCGGGCTCCTGCCGTACGAGGCCGTGGAGGTCGTCCGCGCGTCGTTCGCCCGGCCGCTCGTCCTCGCCGCCGTCCCCGGGGGAAAGGTGCGGGTGACGGCGGACGACCTGGGAGCCAAGGCCGCCGTCGAGAAGGCCGTGAGTCGCGCGCGGTTCTCGCGACCCGGCGCATCGGTCCCGCTGTACGTCTGGGTCTCGCGCGCGCGCATCCGGGGATACGTCGAGAGCCTCGGGCAGGAGTTCGACCGCGCGCCGGTCGACGCGCGCCTCCGGCTTCGCGGGGCGACCGTGCGGGCGACGCGCTCCGTCGACGGACGGCGTCTCGAGCGGCTTCGGACCGCACGGGCGATACGTGTCGCGCTGAAGACGAACGCGCGAAGCACCCTCACGCTCACGTTCCGCGTGCTGAAGCCGAAGGTCGCCGAGCGCAACCTCGGCCCGGCCGTCGTGATCATGCGGGAGACGAAGAAGCTCCGTCTCTTCGTCGGCACGAAGCTCCTGCGGTCGTTCGGCGTCGCCACCGGGCAGTCGGAGTTCCCGACGCCGATCGGCAGCTTCGAGATCGTGACGAAGCAGCGCAACCCGTGGTGGTATCCGCCGCCTTCGGACTGGGCGGCCGAATCGGATCCGGTGCCGCCCGGGCCCGGGAACCCTCTGGGGACGCGCTGGATGGGGATCTCCGCCCCCTACGTGGGCATCCACGGCACGCCGGACGCGGCCTCGATCGGGTACTCCGCGTCGCACGGGTGCGTCCGAATGCGGATCGCGGACGCCGAGTGGCTGTTCCGGCACGTGGAGATCGGGACGCCGGTCTTCATCGTCTCGAAGTAGCCGATGGCGCGTCGCTCACGGCTCGTCGCCCAGGGCGTAGCCGTCGGGCTGGTCGCACTTCTGTTCCTGCTGCTCGTCTGGACGCTCGTCACCGAGGAAGGCGGCGACCTCGCCGCCTCCGCTGCCCGGGGCGAGCGGCCGCGAGCTCCCGACTTCACGCTCGAGCGCCTCGACGAGGAGGGGGAGCTCACGCTCTCGTCTCTGCGCGGACAGGTCGTCGTCGTCAACTTCTGGGCGTCGTGGTGCATCCCCTGCCGGGAGGAGGCGCCCTTCCTGGAGCAGGTCTGGCGTGAGAACCGGGAGCTGGGCCTCGTCGTCGTCGGGCTCGACGCGAAGGACTTCCGCCGAGATGCTCGCCGGTTCGCGCGGAGGTACGAGCTGACGTTCCCTCTCGTCTACGACGGGCCGGGAGACACCCTCGCCGGCTACGGCGTGACAGGCTTTCCGGAGACGTTCGTCCTCGACCGCGACGGCAGGGTCGTCGAGGCATTCGTGGGCGGGGTGACCTCCGAGGAGGACCGTGCACGCTTGCGCGCCGCCGTCGATCGGGCGCTCGAGTCGTGAAGGCTCTCGCGTCCACGCTCGTTCTCGCCTGCGCTCTCGCGGCTCCCGGGGTGGCCGGTGCGGCCGATCCGCCCCGTGCCGCAGATCTCGAGGCCGAGCTCGTCTGCCCGGTCTGCGAGACGACGCTCGACCAGTCGAACGCCCCCGTCGCGGAGCGGATGAAGCTCTTCATTCGCGAGCGGATCGCGGCCGGCGACACGGAGGAGGCGATCAAGGACGCCCTCGTCGCCGAGTTCGGGCCGGGAGTCCTCGCGACCCCGCCGAAGAGCGGCTTCGGGCTCCTCGCCTGGCTGCTGCCCCTGGGCGCCCTCGTGGCCGGCGCGATCGTCGTCGGTCTGCTCGTCCGGGCGTGGACGCGCCGGCGAGCTCCGCCGCCGGGGGCCGAGACACCTCTCGACCCCGAGCTCGAGCGCCGGGTCGACGAAGAGCTCGCCCGATACGAGGGCTGAGCGACCGATGGACCTGACCGCGATCCCGGTGGCCTTCGTCGCGGGCGTCGTGTCGTTTCTCGCGCCGTGCGTGCTGCCGCTCGTGCCCGGCTACCTCTCGACCGTGTCCGCGGTCGACGCCGAGAAGCTGGGAGAGCCCGGCACCGCGAGACGCGTCGTCGTCGCGAGCGTGCCGTTCGTGCTCGGCTTCACCATCTTCTTCGTCTCGCTCGGTGTCGGGGCCGCGCTCGTGGGCGGACGCCTCGTCTCGGACCAGTTCCTGCTCGAGAAGGCCGCGGGCTTCGTCCTCGTCGTCTTCGGGTTTGCGTTCATGGGGCTTCTCCCCTGGCCCGAGCGACTGCTCGGTGCAGGCCTGGTCCAGGGAGCGAGGAGCCGCGGCTCACGTGTCCTTCTCGGCGGCGCGTTCGCCGTCTGCGCGGCGCCGTGCATCGGGCCGGTCCTCGCGGCCACGCTCGTGCTCGCCGGCTCGTCGGACACCGTCGCGGAGGGCGCGCTCCTGCTCGCCGTCTACTCGCTCGGGCTGGCCGTCCCGTTCGTCCTCGCCGGCGCCGTCTTCTCTCGCGCGATGGGCGCCTTTCGCTGGATCCGGGACCACTATCGCGCGATCCAGGTCGTGGGCGGCGCGGCGATGGTCGCGCTCGGCCTGCTGCTCTTCTTCGAGCGCTTCTACGTGCTGCGCGTCTACCTGAACCGCTTCCTCGAGTGGCTCGGCTTGGACCCGGCTCTCTAGGGTCGCCCGAGAGAAGGAGCCGAGTTCCAACGTGTCACTCGGCTCAGACCGGCGGCGGCGGGAGGCGGAGCGAGCCGGAGGCGACGAGCTCTTGCGCTCGACCGACTCCGTCGAGCACCGTGTCCACGTCGACCCCGCGGTGGGACGGGCGGTAGGGATCGAGGCGACGGGCAGCCTTCTCGAGCTGGCGCTCGCATCCCGGCCGGTTTCCGCGACCGGCGTGATGCCAGGCGACGGCGACGTGCACGAGCCCCTGGAGGAAGTCGCGCTCGGGAGCGGGCGCCTGGCGCCATTCGTCCTCGAGCTGCTCGTGCGCCTCGAAGTACTCCCCCGACCGGATCAGCTCGAGCCCTCGTTCGAGACCCATCCCGCGATTATCGGCATCCCCGAGGGTGCTAGTGTCGGGCTGTGGCGACGATCCTGCTCGTTGGGGTCGATCTCTTCTTCCGGAGCAAGCTGGAGGGGCTCGTCCCGGAGCATCGCTTCGTGACGAGCGACAGCGTGGACCCGCCCGACCTCGTCATCGCCGACATCTCCCGCGTCCAGCCCGAGGAGGTCGCCGATGCCTGGCCCGACGTCCCCATCATCGGCTTCACGAACCACACGGACCGCGCGGGGCTCCAGCGCGCGCACACGGCGGGCTTCGACCAGGTGATCGTGAAGTCGGCGCTCGTCGAACGCGCTCCCGAGCTCGTGGCGGAGCTCACGGGCGTCGCCTAGCGTGGGTCGACCACGCGGATGCGCTGGCTAGACTCGGACCGTGACGTACATCATCGCCGAGCCCTGCATCGACATCAAAGACCTCTCGTGCGTCGACGTCTGCCCCGTCGACTGCATCCACGAGTTCGAGCGGATCCTCATCATCGACCCCGAGGAGTGCATCGATTGCGGGGCGTGCGAGCCCGAGTGCCCGGTGGAGGCGATCTTCCCCGAGGACGCGCTCCCGGACAAGTGGAACGCGTTCGTCGAGATCAACTACGCGTTCCCGGACGCGGGGAAGATCAACCCGCTCGTCGACGCCTACGCCACCGAGCACGACGTCCACAACGTCCTGCCCGAGTAGGGCGACCGTGCCCCTGCTCCCCTATGCCGGCAAGAGGTAGGCGCAGGCGCGCTCGTCGCCGGGAAGCGGCGACGGCGCGATCTTGCTCACGCGGAAGCGCCGCTCGCCGTCCTCGACCTCCGTGCCGACGGCTGGCGGATCGCCCGGCCGCTCCCCGAGCGTGTAGCCGGCGGGAGACCAGACGAACACGAGGTACGCGCCTCTTCCGTTCTCGTCCATGTGACCTGGATGCTAGCGGCGTGCGGCCGAGGGAGGCAGCTCGACGCGAATCGTCGAGCCGCGCGGGTAGCGAACCTCGGAGCTGAATCGCGCGTTCAGCGTTGCCGCCCGCTCCGCGAGCGCCTCGAGCACCGCGCTCCGCCGCTCCGGCGGGCCGTCGTCGGAGACGACGAGCTCGGCGCCTCCCCCGGAGGTCTCGAGGATCGAGATCTCGATCTGCGTCGGAGCACCTCGGCGTACGGCCTGGTCGATCGTCTCGCGGACGATCTGGTAGAGCGCGGTCTGCGCGTGCTCGCCGAGGTCGTCCCCGTGCTCGACGTCGACGGCGATCTCGACGTCGTGTCGCGACGAGTACCGTCGCGCGAGCGCGCCGACAGCGGCGCTGAAGCCGACCTCGCTGAGCGCTTTCGGCTCGAGGTCGTCGCAGAGCGCTCGCAGCTCGCGGCTCGCCTCTCGGGCGAGCGAGAGCCCCCGCGTCAGGATCTCGTCGGCTCGCTCCCGTTCGCCGCTCCGAAGCGTCGCGAGCGCGGCATCGACGATCTGCGCGATCGCCGCGAGGTGCTGCACCGGCCCGTCGTGGAGCAGCTCCGCCAGGCGGCGGCGTTCCTCCTGCTCCGCGAGGATCCTCTCGGCGACGAGCGCGCGCTCGGCGTCGTCGGCGGTCAATCGATCATCGCCTCGCGCAGCGCGATGGCGACGGCCTGCGTCCGGGTGTCGGCCTCGAGCTTCGCGAGGATGTGGCGCACGTGGCTCTTCACGGTCTCCTGGCTGATGAAGAGCTTGTCGGCCACGTCCACGTTGGACATGCCGTCGGCGAGCAGCTGGAGGATCTCGCGCTCGCGGGGCGTGAGGATGTCGGCGGTCCCGCGTCCGGCCACGAACTCGGCCATGAGCCCCGGGTCGACGAACGTCTCTCCGGCGACGACCTTCTCGATCGCGCGCAGGAGGGTCTCGTGCGGCGTCTCCTTGAGGATGTAGCCGCGGGCGCCCGACTCGAGACCGCGCTGCAGGAGCGAGCGCTCACCGTAGGCCGTGAAGATGAGGACCGCGGTTCCCGGCACCCGCTCGAGGATCAGCTCCGTCGCCTCGAGGCCGTCCATGTCCGGCATGCGTAGATCCATGACCACGACGTCGGGACGACGGCGTTCGGTCAGCGCGACCGCCGACGCTCCGTCGCTCGCCTCGCCGATCACGCGGACCCGCGCCGAGCGGGAGAGCGCGAGGCGCAGTCCCTCGCGGACCACCTCGTGGTCGTCGGCGATGAGGCAGGTGATCTCGTCGGCCACGTCGCGATTCTACGAGGCGCTTCGGGCGGCTCCTCCTTCGAGTGCGAAGGCGAGCTGCTCCGGCTCCCGTCGACGAGGGGGTCTGCGGCGCGGCGAGGCACTCGCCGTCGTCGTCCGCCGCACGGGCTCGGTGATCGCCTCGACCGTCGCCGCCGGTAGGTACGCGCGCGTCGCGAACAGCGCCTCGTAGCGGCCGACCTCCTGCGGCCAGTCCTGCGCGAGCGCCTCAAGGAAGTGCTCGCGGACGCCCGGCCGGAGGTGGACGACGCTCGCCCAGATGCTCCGAGCGCCGGCCGCCTGTGCCGCGCGGACGACGGCCTCGAGCTGCTCGGGGCGATCGGAGAGTCCGGGGAGGATCGGCGCGACCCCGACCCCGACGTCGACGCCCGCCTCCGCGAGACGCCGGATCGTCTCCAGCCGGCTCGACGGCGGTGCCGTTCCCGGCTCGGTCGTTCGCCAGACGCGATCGTCGAGCGTCGGCAGCGAGAAGTAGACGCTTACCGGCACGCGCAACGACGCTTCTTGCAAGACGTCGATGTCCCGAACGACGAGCGGCCCGCGCGTGACGATCGAGAACGGCGTGTACGCGGCGGTGAGCTCGCGGATGCACGAGCGGGTGAGCCGGAAGCGCCCCTCGGCCGGCTGGTAGGGATCGGTCGCGGTGCCGAGCGCCACCTCGTCGCGCTGCCAGGATCGCCGGGCGAGCTCCCGGCGCAGCACCTCTGCGACGTTCGTCTTGACGCGGATCGAGCGCCCGTAGCGATCGTCGGAGGGTCGGTCTGCGCGTTGCTCGAAGTGGCGGACGTAGCAGAACGTGCACCGGTGGACACAGCCCATGTACGGGTTGAGCGACCAGCGGAACGGCATCCCGCGCACGGCGTTGACCGCGGTCTTGCACGGCTCGAGCCGGTACTCGGCGCGCATACGCTCTCCAGGATAGAACATACGTTCGACGGCGCGCGGCGCGGTAGCGTACGCCGTGTGGACGAGCTCGACGACGGAATCAGGCGGGTCACGTTGCCGCTGCCGACGCGGCCGGGGCACGTCCACGCGTACCTGCTCCCGGGCGAGGAGGGCTGGATCGTCGTCGACACCGGCGTCGGCCTGCCCGATGCGAAGGAGACGTGGCGGGCCGAGCTCGAGCGCGCGGGCGGTCGGGTCGCCGCCGTGTTCGTCACCCACTTCCATCCGGATCACGTGGGGGCGGCGGCAGACCTCCACGAGCTGACGGGCGCGCCCGTCTACCAGGGGACGCTCGACTACGCGCAATGCGAGCTCGTGTGGGGCAACCCCGCCTGGTCCGAGCGGCTCGTCGACTGGTTCCGGCTCCACGGCGCCCCCGACGACGTGACCGCCGAGCTCGTCGGTCAGAGCTCGCTGTACCGGCCCTTCATCCGCTACCAGCGCGACCCCGTCCTCGTGGAAGCGGGTGAGCGGCTCGACGGCTGGGAGCTCGTCGCCGCGCCGGGCCACGCCGACGGCCAGCTCTGCCTGCTCAAGGACGGCGTCCTCGTCGCGGCCGATCACCTCCTCGCGCGGATCACGCCGACCGTCGGCCTGTGGCCCGCGAGTCGGGCCGACCCGCTCGGCGACTACCTCGGCGCGCTCGAGCGGACGGCCGAGCTCGCACCGACGATCGCGCTGCCGGGCCACGGTGACCCCATCGAGGATCCCGCCGGGCGCGCACGAGAGCTCCAGGAGCACCATCGCGGACGGCTCGAGGAGACGGTCGCCGCGCTCGGGTCCGAGCCGACGACGGGCTACGAGCTCTCCTTCGCCCTCTTCGGCGACGACCTGAAGCCCGCGGCGAGGCGCTTTGCGATCGCGGAGACGCTCTCCCACGCGGAACGGCTGATCCACGAGGGTGCGGCCGCGCGTCACGAAGGCGCCGGGACGGTTACCTATACTGCGACCTGATCGAAGTGGACGACGAGCTACCGCCTAGTACCAGCGCCCCTCGCGGGGCGTCGCAAGCTCTGTCGACCATTGGTGTCTGGATGTGAGCGATTTCATCCGCGTCTTGATCGTTCTGCTGCTCGTGCTGGGGAACGCGTTCTTCGTTGCCGCCGAGTACGCGCTCGTCACTGCGCGCCGCTCTCGCTTGGGGGAACTCGCGGCGCGGGGCGATCTCCGCGCGCGCATCGCGCTGCGGATCATGGACAGCCCGGTCCGTTTCATCGGGACCGTCCAGCTAGGTATCACAGCGTTCTCGATTGCCCTCGGTGCGATTGGTGAGCCGCTCGTCGAGCACTTCCTCGACCCCGTACTTGCCACCGGCGTTGCATTCGCAATCTCATTCGCAATCGTCACCTACCTGCACGTGACGCTGGGCGAGCTCGTGCCGAAGGCAATCGCGCTGACGAAGAACGAGTCCACGGCGCTCTGGGTTGCCCTGCCGGTGGAAGCCTTCTACGTCGCGACCTATCCTCTGGTGTGGTTCCTGCAGGCATCCTCGAACGCGTTCACACGCATGTTCGGGATCCGCCCTGCTCCGGCGGGCGTCGTCGCGCACACCGAGGAGGACATCCGCCTGATCGTCGCCGCGGCCGAGGAGGCAGGCGAGATCGAGGAGGTGGAGGAGGAGATGCTGTACAAGGTCTTCGACTTCGCCTCGAAGGAAGTGTCGGAGGTGATGGTTCCTCGGCCGGAAGTCGTCGCGATCTCCATCGACATGCCTTCCGAGGAAGCGCTCGCAACGGTTGTCAACTCGCCCTACACCCGCTATCCCGTATATCGGGACTCCCTCGACGAGATCGTGGGCGTCCTCCATGTACGTGACCTGTTCGCCGCCATGCACGACTTCGGCATCGCGGCGGTTCATCTCGAGACGATCGTCCGCCCTGCGTACGTCGTCCCGGAGACGAAGGACCTGGCCGCGCTCCTCGCCGATTTCCGTCGTGAGAAGCAGCACATGGCGGTCGTCGTCGACGAGTACGGCGCGATGGAGGGAATCGTCACGCTCGAGGACATCCTCGAGGAGATCGTCGGCGAGATCGAGGACGAGTTCGACCTGCCCGACACGTCGGTCGAGCGAGTCGACGAGAGCCACATCCGCATCGACGGGACCTATTCGATCGACGACTTCAACGAAGGCTTCGGGACCCAACTCGAGAAGGACGACTACCACACCATGGCGGGTCTCGTCTTCGGCGAGCTTGGGCGAGCGCCGGCGGTCGGGGACGCGGTCTCGACCGACGGTCTGCGGCTGACGGTGCTCGAGATCGAGGGCTCACGCATCCTGCGCATCGAGGTCGAGTTCGGCGCCGAAGAGAAGCCCGCAGGCGCGCCCGGGGCTGTGTAAGCCGCTCTGACGTGAGCTCTTGCGCGGGGGTATCCGCGTTCCGTCACCGCGACTTCGCCTTCTTCTGGGTCGCGCTCCTCACGTCCTCGTTCGCCTCGCAGATGGCGACGGTCGCCGTCGGCTGGCAGGTGTACGAGGTCCGCGGCAACCCGCTCGACCTCGGTCTCGTGGGCCTCGCGGAGTTTCTCCCCCTGCCGCTGCTCGCGCTTCCGGCCGGCCAGCTCGCAGACCGCGTGTCGCGCCGTGTGATCTACGCCTCCGCGGTGTCGATGGAGATCGGCGTCTTCCTCTGCCTGCTCGCCGTCACGGTGCAGGGA
>JBOHBD010000202.1:0-7578 GCA_050698195.1 Gaiellaceae bacterium | reverse complement strand
CCGCTGGGCGTCGTAGTCGGCGAGACGCGACACCGCATCCACGGTCGGGTCGCGGATGCCGCCGTCGGCGGCGACCCGGAGCAGGTACTTGTACGCGCCGAGCTCCTCGTAGGAAAGGACCGCCGGCTCACCGCGAAGCACCGCGGTCCCGAGGAGCGCCTGCTGTGCTTCAGCGAAGCCGTCGGCGAAAGCGGCCTCCCCGCGGCATACGCTCGAGACACCGACTGAGATCGGCCGGTCGAGGTCGCCGTGGATCTTCCGGATGCGATCGAGCATGTTGTCCGCGCTCGAGCTCGGCAGCCTCACGAAAGCCCGGAGCGACTCCTCGCGGCGGTCGAAGAGGGAGTTCGGAGCAGCATGGCGGACCGCCCGCTCGAACGCGTCGTCGGACGGCTCCGCGACGAGGACGACGTGCGGCTGGTCGAGATCGCAGCCGAGCCGCGCTGCCCGCCCCTCGAGGTCGCCGCGCGGGCGCCCGCCCGCGAGCTCCTCGAAGAAGTCCTTGATCAGGTTCTTCTCGGTGAGCTGCTCGATGACCTGCACCTTCTTGATCCCGACCGCGACCTGGCTCGCGATGGCGTGTCCGAGCTCGACGCGTGCGCTTCCTTCGGCGACCAGGAGCCCGACGAGCTCGCCGTTCGCGACGAGCGGCACGGCGAGACGCGAGCTTCGACCTCCCCGGGCGAGCTCGGGGCCGAGCTCCGCGAGGCCGAGGGTCTGGCGCGTGCTTCCGGGCTCGGGGTCGCTCGCGACACGCTCGAGCTCCTCGCTCGTCGGCTCGAGGAGGTAGACGTGACAGGAGCGCGCGGCCAGGAGCGGACGCGCACCGGCGACGACGGTCTGGAGGAGGTCTTCCAGCGCGTCCGCACGAGCGATCGCCTCGGCGAGCTCGGTCAGCTGCTCGAGCTCGGCGACACGGATCCGCGCCTCTTCGTACAGCCGCGCGTTCTCGATGGCGCTCGCGACGAGCGAAGCGGACGTGACGAGGAAGTCGACCTCGTCGTCGGAGAACTCGCGCGGCGCCTCGGTGTGGGCCGTGATGACGCCGATCACGTCGCCCGACCGGCCGACGACGGGAACGGCGAGGAGCGACTGGAACTTCTCCTCCTCGAGCTCGGGGAAGTACTTCGTACGCGGGTCGGCGATCGCGTTCTCGCGGATGAAGGCCGGCTCCGCGCGCTCCGCGGCCCACCAGGCGAGCCCCTCCCCGCGCTCCATCACGACCTTTCCCGCTTGCCGCTCGTACGGCGGCGAGGCGGCGCGCAGCACGAGGCGCTCGCCCTCCTCGTCGAGGAGGTACGCGAAGCAGGCATGGACGCCGCTCGCATCCGACATCAGCCGGACCACCGCGCGCAGCACCTCGCTCAGCTCGAGCGACGAGGCGACCGTCGACACGATCTGGTGCAGGGTCTTCTCGCCCGTTTGCAGCGCCATTCGCCGGGAATCGTATGGCGCTCGAGCGGGCCGCGTCCAGGATCGGTCGTCGACGACCGACCGGCTAGTGGAGCGCGACCGCGCCCAGATGGCGCTCGAAGGCACGCGTCTCCAGGATTTCCGCGATCTGCGCCACCGCGAAGCGAATCTCGTCGTCCGAGTTGTAGAAGTGCGGCCCGAGGCGGATTCCGGCGTCCGGCCGGAAGTCGCAGAGGATGCCGCGCGCCTCGAGCTCCGCGTGCACGGCCGGGAACTCGGGAACGTGCAGCACGACCGTTCCACCGCGCCGCGCAGGCTCGCGCGGGCTCCGCACGTCGAAGCCGGCTTCGTCGGCGAGGTCGATGAGGAGCTGCGTCTGGCGCAGCGAGCTCTCGCGGATCGTCGCGATCCCGATCTCCTCCACCAGGTCGTATCCCGCCGTCGCCGCGAAGTGGGCTGGGACGTTCGGGGTCCCGGTGAGGAACCGGGCGGCGCCGTGCGCGTACCGCATCTCCCCCTCGAACGCGAACGGCCGCACGTGCGCCTGCCAGCCGGTATAGGTCGGCTCGAGCGTCTCGGCGAGGTCGGGCCGTACGTAGAGCCAGCCGTTCCCCGGCCCGCCGCACAACCACTTGACCGAGCCGCCGACCGCGAAGTCGACGCCGAGCTCCGAGACGTCGAGCGGGACGATCCCGGCGGACTGGTAGCAGTCGAGAACGACGTGCGCGCCGACCTCGTGCGCGCGACGGGCGATCGGCTCGACGTCCTGGATCTCGCCGGCCTTGAAGAGCACATGGCTGATCGGGACGAGCAGCGTCCGCTCGTCGATCCGCTCGACGATCTCCCCGCCGTCCTCGCAGACGACGACCTCGAGCTCGGGCTGGGCCTGGTAGAGGTAGCGAACCGACGGGAAGTTCCCGCGCTCGTAGACGACGCGGTTCCGGGCGCGGTCGACGGGGTGGAAGCAGGAGAGCGCGACCGCTTCCGCGATCGCGACGTTCTGGTGCATCACCGTCGAGCCTGGCGGGCCGCCGATGATCCGGCCGACCTGGTCGCCGACGGTCCACGGCGTCTCCCACCAGCCCTCCGCCCAGGAGCGAATGCCGCGCTCGTCCCACATGCGGGCGAACTCTGCGAGCCGGTCCGCCGCCTTCCGCGGCATCGCGCCGAGCGAGTGGCTGACGAGGTACGTCGTGCGCTCGAGGATCGGGAACTCTGCCCGGTACTCCGCTACCTGGCGCGCCACGCTACTTCAAGGTCTCCGCTCGCGCACACGGTGAGGGTAATCGAGTAGCGTCCCGCGCGGTGCGCGTCCGCTTCGACCGCTTCTACACCTATGCAGAGCTGACAGAGACGCTCGAGGCGTGGGCCTCCGAGTTCGCAGGCCTCTGCCGGCTCGAGTCGATCGGCCGGTCGTACGAGGGTCGGGAGATCACGATCGTCACGGTGACGAACCTCGCGACGGGGCCGCCCGAGGAGAAGCCGGCGATCTTCGTCCATGCGCAGATCCACGCGATGGAGTTCACCGGGACGACGGCGGCGCTCCACCTCCTCGACACGCTGCTCCACGGCTTCGGCGGGGACGAGCGGATCACGCAGGCACTCGACACCCGAACGTTCTACGTCGTCCCTCGCGTCAACCCCGACGGCGCCGACGCGGGGCTCGCAGACGGGCGCTTCCGGCGCTCGAGCGTTCGCCCGTACCCGCGCGACGAGCCCGAGGACGGGCTCCATCGCGAGGACGTCGACGGCGACGGGCGCGTCCTCATGATGCGGATGCGCGACCCGAACGGCCCGTGGAAGCCGCATCCCGACGACGCCCGGCTCCTCGTCGCCAGGCGGCCGGACGACGTGGAGGGCGAGTTCTTCCGCGTGTTCCCGGAGGGCACGATCCACAACTGGGACGGGGTCACGGTGTCGATCGCGCCCGTGCTGGAGGGCCTCGACCTGAACCGCAACTGGCCCGCCGACTGGGCGCCCGAAGGCGAGCAGCGCGGCGCCGGGCCCTACCCGACGTCGGAGCCCGAGGTGCGCGCGCTCGTCCAGGCGATCGTGGATCGGCCGAACATCACGAACTACGTCGGCTACCACACCTTCAGCGGCGTCCACCTGCGGCCGTACTCCGGCCGGCCGGACGACGACTTCCCGACGACCGACCTGCGCGCGTACAAGCTCATGGGCGAGGAGGCGACGCGCCTCACCGGCTACCCGGCGATCTCGATCTACCACGACTTCAAGTACGACCCCAAGCTCGTCATCAAAGGCGGCGACGTCGACTGGGTCTACGACTTCCTCGGGGCCTTCGCCTGGGTGACCGAGTTCTGGAGCCCCCAGCGCAGCGCCGGTCTCGCCGACTACCACTTCATCGAGTGGATCCGCGATCACTCGCCCGACGACGACCTGAGGATCCTCGAGCTGGCCGACGAGCTCGGCGAGGGCTACGTCGAGTGGTACCCGTTCGAGCACCCGCAGCTCGGGCCGGTCGAGCTCGGCGGCTGGGACCTCGTTCGCTTCTGGTTCAACCCGCCTCTCAGCCGACTGGAGGAGGAGGTGAAGCCGCACGCCGACTTCGCGCTCTTCCTCGCGCTCGTCTCGCCTCGCCTCCAGATCCGCTCGTTCGAGGCGACTCCCGTGGGCGAGGGAGCCCATCGGCTGCGGCTCGTCCTCGAGAACGCGGGCTGGCTCCCGACCCACGTGACGCAGAAGGCGCTCGACCGGAAGGCCGTGCGGCCGATCGAGGTCGTCCTCGAGCTCCCGGAAGACGGTCGGGTCGTCACCGGCATGGAGAAGGAGGACGCGGGTCAGCTCTCGGGCCGCGTCGAGCGGCGCGCGATCATGTGGTGGGGCGTCGACCACTCCACGAGCGACCGGACGAAGGTCGAATGGGTCGTCGAGGTCCCCGCCGGTGAGCGTGTCTGCGTCGTCGCGCGGCACGAGCGGGCCGGCACCGCGCGCGCCGAGCTCATCCTCTAGCGAGCCGGCCGTCAACCCTTCTGACACGGCCACAAGAGACGCCAAGTTACAACTTGTAACTTGGGCATCTTCTGCGCGCATTTGCAGCGGGCTCGTCAGAGGAGAAGGGATCGGCGTCGATGAGGGCGATGGTGCTGGAGGAGGAGCGGCAGCCGCTCCGGCTCACCGAGGTTCCCGAGCCTGAGCCGACCCCGGCCCAGGTGCTCATCCGGGTCCGCGCCTGCGGCGTCTGTCGGACCGATCTCCACATCGTCGACGGCGACCTCACCGAACCGAAGCTGCGGCTCGTACCCGGGCACCAGATCGTGGGAGAGGTGCTCGCTGCGGGCAGGCGCTTCGAAGCCGGGGCGCGGGTCGGCGTCCCGTGGCTCGCATGGACGTGTGAGGAGTGCCGGTACTGCCTCGCAGGAAACGAGAACCTCTGCGACCGCGCGCGATTCACCGGCTACGACGTCGACGGCGGATACGCCGAGCTCGCCGTCGCCGACGAGCGGTTCTGCTTTCCGGTTCCGGACGGATACCCGGACGCGCAGGCCGCACCGCTCCTCTGCGCCGGGCTGATCGGCTACCGGTCGCTCCGACTGGCGGGCGATGCCGAAGCGATCGGCCTCTACGGCTTCGGGGCAGCAGCGCACATCGTCTGCCAGGTCGCCGTCGCGCAGGGGCGGCGGGTCTTCGCCGGAACACGCGCAGGGGACGAGGAGGGCCAGGCGTTCGCCCGCTCGCTCGGCGCGGTCTGGGCGGGCGACGCGCTGAGCGGCCCGCCGCAGGAGCTCGACGCCGTCATCGTCTTCGCGCCCGTCGGAGAGCTCGTCCCCGCCGCGCTCGGCCATGTCCGGAAGGGCGGAGCCGTCGTCTGCGCGGGAATCCACATGAGCGACGTCCCGTCCTTTCCGTATGAGCTGCTCTGGGGCGAGCGGGTTCTGCGCTCGGTCGCGAACCTGACGCGCGTCGACGGCGACGAGTTCCTCGCGCTGGCGCCGACGGTCCCAGTGCGCACCGACGTCCAGACCTTCCCGCTCGAGGGAGCAAATCAGGCGCTCGAGCGCCTGCGCCGCGGCGAGCTGCGCGGTGCGGCGGTCCTCGTCCCCTAGCCGAAGCGTTCGAGCTCGACGAGCCCAGCGCTCTCGCCGACATGGTCGACCTGGAGCGTCGTGTGCTCGAGCCCGTACTCCCGCCCGAGCAGCTGCGCGAGCTCGAGCCGCCGCGCGTGGCAGTCCTCTCCCCGCGCAACCAAGACGTGGGCGGAGAGTGCGGGGAAGCCGGAGGTGATCGTCCAGATGTGCAGGTCGTGCACCTCGACGACGCCCGGCGCGCTCGCCAGGCGCTCTCCGACCGCCCGCGTGTCGATTCCGCTCGGCGCCGCCTCGAGCAGTATCGCCGTCGAGTCACGGAGAATCGACCAGGAGCTCACGAGCACGAGAAGGCCGATCGCGACGCCGACGAGTGGATCGGCTTCAAGCCAGCCCGTCGCCAGGATGGTCACCGCCGCCGCGACGACGCCGAGGGAGCCGAGCAGGTCTGCGAGGACGTGCCGGAACGCGGCCTCGACGTTGAGACTGCCGCTGCGAGCGCGCCGGAGGATCGCCGCGGCGGCGAGGTTGACGCCGATGCCGACCGTTCCGAGCACGAGCATCCAGCCGCCGAGAACGTCCGGTGGGTCCTGGAAGCGGCGGAAAGCCTCGTAGAAGATCCAGATCGAGAGCGCCACGAGCGCGACGCCGTTCGCGAGCGCCGCCAGCACCTCCGCCCGCTTGTAGCCGAAGGTCCGCTCCGGCGTCGTGGGCTTGCGTGCCAGCCACACCGCGAAGAGGGCGAGCGCGAGGGCGACGTTGTCGGAGAGCATGTGGACCGCGTCCGCCAGCAGAGCGAGGCTTCCCGTGAGGATGCCGCCGACGACCTCGGCCACGGTGTAGCCGGCCGTGATCGCTAGGGCGAGCGCCAGCGCGCGGCGACCGCCGGGCCGGACGGCGTCGTGGACGTGACTCACGGCTGGGTTGTACCGGCTGCAGACGCGTTAAGGATTCCTTCACCCCATCTCGCTTCCCCCGAATCCGCCGGCGGGGCATGATCGGAGGCGTGCGCGCGAAGCGCCTCGCGATCGTCACCGTCGCAGCGCTGGCCGCCGCGATCGTCGTCGTCGCGGCCGCGCGGACAACCGCAAAGGGCCTTCCCGCGTACACGAACGGGTACCAGGCGTGGCCGAAGATCAACCGGAAGCCGTTCAGTAGCACGGGGCCGCTGAGCAGCGCCCACAGCGGCGTGAAGAACGTCTACGCGAGCAAGCGCAAGGCCCGCGCGAAGTACCCGAACGGGACCGTGATCGTGAAGACCATCGTCAAGCCCGGCACGAGGTACGTAGGCCAGGTCGCCGTGATGCGCAAGGTGCGAGGCCGCTGGCGGTTCGTCGAGTACCAGCGTTCGAGCGCGAAGGCCCGCTACACGGTGCTCGCGCAGGGACAGCTGTGCCTGTCCTGCCACGTGATGGCGAAGTCGACCGACTACGTCTTCACGCAGCGGTAACCGCGGCGGCGGCGCAGAGCCGCCACCGCAGCGGGGGACATGCGGTGCCCTAGACGGTCGACGTCCTGCTTCGGTACCCGCGCAGAAGCAGAACGAGGCCCATCAGGATCGCGATGATCCCGACGAGAATGCCGAAGACCCCGCCGACGAACAGCAAGATGACGCCGATGACGAGGGCCGCGACACCGAGGAGTAGATTGAGCATCATGGGCGGTCTTTCTCCCTGGACTCGTGGATTCCTTCGCGCCGGGCGACGAAGCTCGGCGCCCTGCTTATCCTAGATCGGCACGGCGCGAACGCGCCAGAATGTCCTCTGGCGCGCGCCTCGCGGACGATGCGCGTCACGATTCGCTCGCAGCCGCGGATCAGGTCGCGCGCACGCGCTCGAAGGCCTCGATCGCGCGCTCGAGGTGCTCGTGCTCGAGCGCCGCGGACATCTGTACGCGGATGCGCGCCGTGCCCTCTGGGACGACGGGGTAGCCGAACCCCGTCACGAAGACGCCCTCGCCGAGCAGTCGCTCGGAGAGCGCGATCGCTTCGGCGGTCTCCCCGACGATGATCGGGATGATTGCCGCCTCCCCCTCGAGCGGGTTGTAGCCCGCCTCGACGAGCATCTCCCGGAAAACGCGCGAGTTCTCACGCAGGCGCGCGAGGAGCTCGGGCTGCTCG
>JBOHBD010000201.1:0-3041 GCA_050698195.1 Gaiellaceae bacterium | reverse complement strand
GGAGGAGCTCGCGCGGCTTCCCGGCCTCGAGCGGCTCGAGCAGGACGCGGCTCCTGGTCGACCGGTCCGGTTCACGACGCGAGAGCTGCTCGCGATCGAGCGCGACGCGCTCGAGCTCGCGCTCACGGGCATGGACGTCGACGCCCCGCGGCCGGACAAGACGATGCTCGCGCGCCTGATCATGGAGTCGGGGCGAGAGCTCACGGGCGACCAGGGAATGCTCGTCCACGAGGCCTCCCGCCGACCAGACCGCGTCCTCTGCATCGCCGGCGCCGCCGGCTCGGGCAAGACGACCGCTCTGCGCGTCCTCGCCGAGGCCTACCGCGAAAGCGAAACGCTCGTGCTCGGCGCCGCCCCGAGCGGCCGCGCCGCCGACGAGCTCCGGTCCGCGACAGGCGTCCCCAGTTCGACCCTCCACCGCCTGCTCCTCGACGCGCACCGGGCAGGCGGCCTGCCGCGCGGCTGCGTGCTCCTGGTCGACGAGGCCGGGATGGCGGAGACGCGCGTGCTCGCGCCCGTGCTCGAGCTCATCGAGCGGGCGGAGGGACGAGCGATCCTGGTCGGCGACACGCACCAGCTTCAGCCCGTGGGAGCCGGCGGCCTCTTCCCCGCCCTCTGCGAGCGGCTCGGCGCGATCGACCTCGCCGGCAACCGCCGCCAGCGAGACCTCTCCGAGCGGAGGGCACTCGCCCTGCTCCGCGAAGGCGAGCCTGAGGCCTACCTGGCGCACGCAGCGCAGCATGGACGTCTGCACCTCGAGCGCGAGCCGACCCAGGCCAAGCGACGCCTGCTCGAGGACTGGTGGCAGGTCGCCCAACACGACCTCGCGTGCAGCGTGATGCTCGCCTACCGCCGGGAAGACGTGTGCGAGCTGAACGAGGCGGCGCGCACGGTCCTCACCTGCGCTGATCGCCTCGGTCCCGATGCGATCGAGGCCGGCGGGCGGGAGTTCCGGGTCGGCGACCACGTCCTCTGCCGGCGAAACGATCTCTCGCTCGGCGTCCGCAACGGCACCCGCGGCGCCATCGTCGAGCTCGGACCCTCGGCGCTCACGCTCCGGACCGACCGAGGCCTGCTTCGCTCGCTCCCCCTCCGCTACGCGGAAGCGGACCTCGACCACGCCTACGCGCTCACCGGCCACGCCGCCCAGGGCGCGACGCTCGAGCGCGCCTTCGTCCTCCTCCCCGACCGGGGAGCACTCCGCGAGTGGGGCTACGTCGCCTGTTCGCGCGCCCGGGACGAGACCCACCTCTACCTCGCCGGGCGGGACGCGCTCGAGCGCGAGACCACTCTCCGCGAGCCGAACCCGATCGCTCCACCAGAGCGCGTCGCGCGCGCACTCCAGCGCTCGTCCGCCGAGCCGCTCGCGCTCGACCAGAGCACGGAGCGAAAAGACACCGCGATGGGCAGCATCATCGCCCAGCAACAGGAGCGCGTCGATCAACTACGCGAGCGCAGGGCCGAGGAACTCGCAGCCGCCGAGCGCGAGCTCAAGAGCCTCCATTGGTGGAAGCGCGGCCGGCGCCTCGAACTCGAGACTCAGGTCACCCGCCACCGGACCGAGCTTCGGCGCGCCGACGAGAAGTACGAGCAACTGCGCCAACACGCAGAGCGGCGGTCCCGATTTCTCGCGCTCGCTCGCGAGCGCGAGGACCTCGCACCCTTGTTGCGGCCAGAGCCACCGCGGCCGCGCCTGGAACGCGAGCCGCCCGGGCTCGGGCTCGAGCTCTAATGCGATCCCGACGGCTCTGCTCTACAATGCTCTACATGAGTAGTCAACCCATCAGGATCGAATCCGAAACGCTCGATGCGCTGCGCGAACGCAGCGCGCAGACCGGAGAACCGATCGTGCGCCTCGCGCAGCGCTACATCGATGAGGGGATGCGGCTCGACCGCCATCCGGGGATCGTCTTCCGCGACGGACGCGCCGGTCGCCGCCCGGTCGTCGTCGGGGGCCCCGACGTGTGGGAGGTGATCTCTGCCGCCCGCTCGGCACCCGAACGCGGCGACGAGCTCGTCAGCGCACTGGCAGAGCGGGTTGGAGCCTCGCCCGAAAAGATCCGGGTCGCGGTTCGCTACTACGCCGAGTTCCCGGACGAGATCGACCGGTGGGTCGCGATGGTCGACGAGGAGGCAGAACGACTCGAGCAGACGCTCGAGCGGGAGCGAAGCCTCCTCGAGTGAAGCTCCTCCTCGACGAGATGTACCCGCCCGCCGTCGCGGAACAACTGCGCGGGCGCGGGCACGACGTCGTCTCCGTCCACGACCCGGAGTACCGCCGGCTGGAGGGCGCGCCGGACGAGGAGATCTTCGCCGCAGCCATTGCCGAAGAGCGAGGGCTCGTCACGGAGAACGTCCCCGACTTCCGGCGCCTCGAGGCCGACGCGCTCGCCCGAGGCGAGGCAGTCCCAACCCTCCTCTTCACCTCGAACCGCCAGTTCCCGCGCGGCGAGCCGGGCACGATCGGGCGCCTCGTGGAGGTGCTCGACGCGCTGCTGAGCGAAGCGACGACGTTGCGAGGCTCGCTCTTCCTTAAGCGGCCGCCTTCTACCTGACGTCTGCCCGCCGCAGCGAAGACCGTGCATGACCGCCTCACGCTCTTCGTCGACGTGATCGAGCGGCACGGCTCGCGGGGCTTCGAGATCGAGAACCTCAAGGCGCCGTTCGAGGCGATCGAGCGCGAGCAACCGCTACGCGGGAACCTCTAACCCGGCTTCGCCCAGCAGCCGCTCGCTACGGCGGATGTAGCGCATGGCGCGAAGCGGCCGGTAGAAATCGATCGCCCTTCGGAGTTCGACTTCCGCGTCCGCGCGGCGGCCTTCGGCCAGGTACGTCTCGCCCGCGCGCAGGTGGGCGTAGCCCTCGTCCACGTGGCCCATTGCCGCGAGCACGTTCGCCGCGGCCTCGAAGTCGGCTTCGAGCAGGGCCAGGACCGTCTCATGCCACCGGTTGGGGTTGCGCGCGGAGCCGAGAAGGCGGCGGAGCTGATCGACGCAGTCGAGCTCGCGCGCGAAGAACGCGGCGTAGAGCGTCCGATGGAC
>JBOHBD010000200.1:0-2962 GCA_050698195.1 Gaiellaceae bacterium | reverse complement strand
GACCGCGACCGAGACGCTGTTCGCGATCGGCGCGGGCAACCAGGTGGTCGCGGTCGACGATCGCTCGGACTACCCGAAGCAGGCGCCGCGAACGTCCCTCTCGGGCTTCACGCCGAACGTCGAGGCGATCGCGTCGTACAAGCCCGACCTCGTGGTGGCCGCCTCCGATCCCAAGGGTCTCGTCTCGGCGCTGCGAACACTCGGGATCCCGGTGATCCTGCATGGGGCCGCAACGACGTTCAAAGGCGCGTATCAACAGATCCGCCAGCTCGGGCTCGTCACCGGGCGCGAGACCGCCGCGACCCGCGTGATCCGGCGCATGAAGACGAGAATCGCCGCCATCATCAGGAAGTCGAAGGCGAAGGCGACCGGCCTGTCGGTGTACCACGAGCTGAGCCCGGACTTCTACTCGGCCTCGTCGAAGTCGTTCGTCGGGAAGGTGTACGCGAGCTTCGGGCTGCGGAACATCGCCGATGCCGCCGACTCGGTCGGCACCGGGTTCCCGCAGCTCTCGGCGGAGTACATCGTCGCGTCGAGCCCGGACCTGATCGTTCTTGCCGACACCGTCTGCTGCGGACAGAAGCCCTCGACCGTGGCCGCGCGGCCCGGCTGGGATCACATCAGCGCCGTGCGGACGGGATCGATCGTGCTCATCCACGACTCGCTCGCCTCTCGCTGGGGCCCGAGGCTGGTGAGCTTCTTCCGGGCGATGTCCTCGGCGCTCGCCCGGCTCTAGGGCATGGACGCCACCGCGGCGCAGGAGCCCGTCTCCCCGGCCGTCGAGATCAGCGCTCGCGGCCTCGCGCCCGTCTGGGCCTGCGCCGCGGTGGTATTCCTCGTCCTCTCGCTCCTCGCCGGCGTGCTCGTGGGGCCGATCGAGCTCGGGATCGGAAGCGTCCTGAGCTCGGCCGGCGAGCGCCTGCACGTGCCCGGGGTGTCGTCGACGCTCTCGGCGACGGAGGAGTCGATCCTGTGGGAGATCCGCATGCCGCGCGTCGTCTTGGCGGCGCTCATCGGCGGCATGCTCTCGCTCGCCGGCGCGACGTACCAGGGCGTCTTCCGGAACCCGCTCGTCGACCCGTACCTCCTCGGTGTCGCCGCCGGCGCGGGCCTGGGCGCGACTCTCGCGATCGCGTACCTGCCCGACGGCCTCCGGGGGCAGCAGGCGCTGCCGGTCGCCGCCTTCGTCGGCGGCGCCGTTGCCGTCGTCCTCACGTACTCCGTCGGCCGGTCTGCCGGTCGCGAGCGCGACGCCGCCACGCTCGTCCTCGCGGGGGTGACCGTCGCCTCCTTCTTCACCGCGCTGCAGACCTTCGTGCAGCAGCAGAACACGGACACGCTCCAGCAGGTCTACACCTGGATCCTCGGGAGCATCCCGAGCTCCGGGTGGAGCGACGTCGTGCTCGTCCTTCCGTACATCGCGATCGCGGCGGCCGTCATCCTCCTGCACCGTCGCGTGGTCGACGTCTTGAGCGTGGGCGACGAAGAGGCCGCGAGCCTCGGTGTCGACGTCCGCCGCGTGCGGCTCGTGCTCGTCGTCGCCGCGACCGTCGGCACCGCTGCGGCCGTCGCGATCGTCGGGCTGATCGGGTTCGTCGGGATCATCGTGCCGCACGCGATACGCATGCTCGCCGGCGTCGGCTACCGAGCGCTGCTCCCGCTCTCGGCGATCGCCGGAGCGGGATTCCTCGTGCTCGCGGACGTCATCGCCAGAACCGCGCTCTCGCCGGCCGAGATCCCGCTCGGCATCGTGACAGCGTTCTTCGGAGCGCCGTTCTTCATGCTCGTGCTGCGCTCGACCCGGGGTGGAGCCGCATGACGGCCATCGACATCAGGAACGTCACCGTTGTCCTCGGCGGACAGCCGGTCGTCGACCGGGTCGACCTGACCGTCGCCGAGGGGGAGTGGCTCGCGCTGATCGGGCCGAACGGGGCGGGCAAGACGACGCTGCTGCGCGCGATCGCGCGTCTCGTTCCCTTTGCCGGCTCCATCGACCTCGAAGGTCGCTCGACGAAGGCGCTGCATCGCGCGGAGCTCTCGCGCATGGTCGCGGTCGTCGCGCAGGATCCCTCCACGCCCCCGTGGATGACGGTCGGCGAGTACGTGCTGCTCGGGCGGACACCGCACCTCGGCCCGCTTGCGAAGGAAGGGCTTCGCGACCGTGAGGCTGCCGCTCACGCGCTCGTGCGACTCGACCTCCTCGGTTACGCCGACCGCCTTCTCGGCACGCTCTCGGGAGGCGAGAAGCAGCGGGTGGTCGTGGCCCGGGCGCTCGCCCAGGAGGCCCGCATCGTCCTGCTCGACGAGCCGACGGCAGCTCTCGACATCGGGCACCAACAGCAGGCGCTCGACCTGCTCGACGTGCTGCGCGGCGAGTCGGAGCTGACGCTCGTGGCTGCCATGCACGACCTGACGCTCGCCGCGCAGTACGCCGACCGGATGGTTCTCCTCGACCGCGGCCGGATCGCGGCGGACGGGGTCCCGGGCGATGTGCTGACCGAGGCGACGATCGGACGGCACTACGGTGCGACGATCGACATCGTCCCCGTGGACGGGCGGGTGGCGGTGATTCCACGCCGGACACGCATCAATACCTAGAGTCACTAGGTATAGTCGAAGCATGCGGGACGCGCTCAAGGGCCACGTCGACCTCCTCCTGCTCTCGGCGCTCGAAGACGCGCCGGCCCACGGCTACGGGCTGGTGGAGAGCGTCCGCGAGCGCAGCGACGGTGCGTTCGACCTCGCGGAGGGGACGGTCTACCCGTCGCTCTACCGGCTCGAGCGGCGCGGGCACGTGGCGAGCCGCTGGGAGACGGTCGCCGGTCGCCGGCGCCGCGTCTACAGCTTGACGAGCCGCGGCCGGTACGCGCTCGAGCGGCGGCGCTCGGACTGGCGCGCGTTCGCGCGCGCGATGGAGGCGGTGGTCGCGTGACGATCGACGCCTACCTCGCCGAGCTCGAGC
>JBOHBD010000199.1:0-2371 GCA_050698195.1 Gaiellaceae bacterium | reverse complement strand
GTGCACGAGCACGCCGGTCGCGTTCAGCACGCGGCGAAGCGACGGCGAGCGCGCACCGGCGAGCTCCTCGAGGACAGCCTCGACGAGCCGGCCCGGCGTACGGCCCGCCCTGATCTCGGCCCGCGCCCGCTCGAGGACGACTCGCGCGGCGGAGACGGCAAGGTCGTGCGGCTCGCCCGCGAGCCGGTCGTCGGCTAGGAGCCGGTCGACAGAGGGGAGCCCGCGGAGCGCGTGCGTGCCGGACACGCCGCCAGTGTGGCCTTTGAGGTCGCTACGCCGCAAGCGCTGGAAGGAGCTCGCGCAAGAGCGCCGTGAGCGACGGCTGCGCCTCGCCCCCCACCGCCAGCACCGCCTCGTGGTCGATCGTGCCGCTGACGACTCCCGCTGCCATGTTCGTGACGACGGAGAGCCCGAGGCAGCGGATGCCCATGTGACGAGCGGCGATCACCTCCGGGACCGTCGACATCCCGGCGAGGTCGGCCCCAGCCGTCCGCATGAACCGGATCTCCGCCGGCGTCTCGAACTGCGGGCCGAGCCAGGCCGCGTACACGCCTTCCGCGACCTCGAGCCCGAGGCGGGTCGCGGCCTCACGGGCGAGGCGCCGCAGCTCCGGGTCGTACGCATCGCTCAGGTCGGGGAAGCGCGGCCCGAGCCCGTCGTCGTTCGACCCGAGGAGCGGCGACGTCCCCATCAGGTTGACGTGGTCGGAGATGAGCACGAGCATCCCGGGCCGATACGTCTCGTTGATCCCTCCGGCGGCGTTCGTCACGACCAGGCTTCGCACACCCAGCCGCCCGAGCACACGCACTCCGAAGACGGCTCGGTCGGCCCCGACGCCCTCGTAGAGATGAGCCCGGCCGCGCATCACCGCGAGCGGCACCGTGCCCACCCGGCCGAGAACGAGCACACCGGCGTGGCCGACAGCGGTCGAGACCGGCCAGCCTGGAATCTCGCCGTAGGGAATCTCGAGGCGATCCTCCAGCTCGTCCGCGAGCCCGCCGAGCCCGCTCCCGAGGACGACGCCCACGCGCGGCTCGAGATCGGTCTGCTCCCTGATCCTGCGGACGGCGTCGTCGAGCATCGCTTACACGGAGCCTTCCTCGACGCGCCCGTTGTAGCGTGAAGCGACGAGCTCGACGACCTCGCGCGGGTCGTCCGTCACGTGGAGGAGATCGACGTCCTCCGGAGAGATGAGCTTGTCGTCGAGCATCTCCTCGCGCACCCACTCGAGGAGCTCCTCCCAGTAGTCGGAGTCGAAGAGCACGACCGGGAAGTCGCCGATCTTCCCGGTCTGGATCAGCGTCAGTGCCTCCCAGAGCTCGTCCTGCGTCCCGAATCCTCCAGGGAAGATCACGAACCCTTCGGCGGCCTTCACGAACATGACCTTTCGGGCGTAGAAGTGGTGGAACGTCAGCCCCACGTCGCACCAGGCGTTCAATCCCTGCTCCCTCGGCAGCTCGATGTTGAAGCCGACGGAGAGCCCGCCCGCTTCCCGGCAGCCGCGGTTCGCAGCCTCCATCACCCCCGGCCCCCCGCCCGTGACGACCGCGAAGCCCGCCTCGGCGAACGCGCGCCCCGTCGCCCGCGCGCTCTCGTACGTCGGTGTTCCCTCGAGCACGCGCGCCGAGCCGAAGATGGAGACGGCCGGCCGGTCGATCCTCTTCACCGCCTGGAACCCCGCGAGGAACTCCGACGCGATCAGCGAGACATCGCTGGCGAGCGTCTCCTGGCTGTGCCGCAGGAGGCGGCGATCGAGCTCCTGCTCCTTGGCCACCTAGAAGTCCCGCTCGACGTAGGTCGCCGACATGGAGAGGGCGAGCACGGCGGCGAGCCCGAGGTAGACGACGCCGACGGTCACCCGCTGCCAGGTCGGCAGGCGGTAGTAGTCAGCCGCTTGGCCGCGCTCGCGCCAGCGCCGCCAGAGGTCGAGCCCGCCGAGGACGACGATGAGGATGAGCAGCGGGTTGGGGCTCACGACGACGAGACCGACCATCATCACGAGCCCGACGAACCAGAACGCCGGGTGCAACGCGGCGGCCGCCCGCCCCCCGTCGAGCGGGACGATGGGAATCAGGTTGAACAGGTTCAGGAAGAAGCCGACGAAGGCGAGCGCGATCAGGACGTCCGAGTCGGCCGCCTCGCCCGCGACCCAGCACACCGCAGCGCCGACCGAGCCGAGAATCGGGCCGGCAAGCGCGACGCGAGCCTCCTTCCAAGCGTCGTCCGGAAGCTCCTTCATCCCGATCACGGCGCCGAGGAAGGGGATGAAGAGGGGCGCGCTCGCGGGCACTCCCTGCCGGCGCAGCTCGAGCACGTGCCCGAGCTCGAGGACGAAGATCAGGAGGACGAAGCCGATCGCGAACGGCAGCCC
>JBOHBD010000198.1:0-3152 GCA_050698195.1 Gaiellaceae bacterium | reverse complement strand
GCACCGCCCCGAAAGCCTGGAAGACGCCGAGGCTGCCCGCGCCCGCCTCGGCCTCGAGGAGCTCCTCCTGCTCCAGCTCGGCTTCGTCCGCCGTCGCGAGGCGCTCGCCCAGGAGGCGCGCGCACCGGCACTTGGCGAGCCGGGGGAGCTCCTTGACCGCTATCGGCGCGCGCTTCCGTTCACGCTCACGCCCGAGCAGGAGGAGGCGATTGCCCAGATCGACTCGGATCTCCGCGGCGAACGGCCCATGCAGCGGCTTCTGCAGGGCGACGTCGGGTCGGGGAAGACCGTCGTCGCGCTCTACGCGCTCCTGCGTGCCGTCGAGGCGGGACGCCAAGGAGCGTTGATGGCACCGACCGAGACGCTCGCCGAGCAGCACTTCCTGACGATCGACGAGCTCTGCGCCCCGCTCGGGACCCGGGTGTCCCTGCTCACGAGCTCGCTCCGCGCACGCGAGCACGCGACCGTGCGGCAGCTGATCGCCTCGGGGGATGCCCACGTCGTCGTCGGGACGCACGCACTCATCCAGAAGGAGGTCGACTTCCGCGACCTGGCCGTCGCCGTCGTCGACGAGCAGCACCGGTTCGGTGTGGGGCAGCGAAGCGCGCTCGTCGAGGGGCGGAGCCCGCACGTCCTCCACCTCACCGCCACCCCGATCCCGCGCACGCTCGCATTGACCGTGTACGGGGACCTCGACGTCAGCGAGCTTGCGCTCCCGCCCGCGAACCGCAGGCCGATCGTCACCGGCTGGGTCACCGAAGAACGGAGCTCCGAGGCCTATCGGCGCCTGCGCCGTCATCTCGACGAGGGACGGCAGGCCTACGTCGTCTGCCCCCTGATCGAGGAGTCGGAGACGGTGGTCGCCCGGGCCGCGGAGGCGGAGGCGGAGCGGCTACGAGGCAGCGAGCTACGCGGCTACCGCGTCGGGTGCCTGCACGGCCGCTTGCGCACGGGGGACCGGAGGGCCGTGATGGCGAGCTTCAAGTCGCAGGAGCTCGACGTCCTCGTCGCGACGACGGTGATCGAGGTCGGCGTCGACGTCCCGAACGCGACGATCATGATCGTGCAGGAGGCCGACCGCTTCGGCCTCGCACAGCTCCACCAGCTTCGAGGGAGGGTCGGGCGTGGCGCGGAGCAGTCCTACTGCCTGCTCGTCTCGCGGCCGCGCGAGGAGCTCACCGAAGGAGCCGTCGAGCGGCTGGAGGCCATGGTTGCGACGACCGACGGCTTCGAGCTCGCCGAGCGCGACCTCGAGATCCGCGGCGAGGGGCAGCTCCTCGGCGCACGCCAGTCCGGACTCTCGGACCTCCGCTTCGTGCGCCTGCGCCGCGACCGTGAGCTGCTCGAGCGAGCGCGTGACACCGCGCGTGGCCTCGACGACGAAGGCCTCCTCGCGGACGAGGCCGACCGGCTGCTCGGCGAGGCGGAGCACCTCGGAGAGTCATAGCTGCGCCCCGCCGAGCCGCGGTGACACTGTTGCCACGAGGCCTCGATGGTTCGGATGTCCGCACCTTCGCGCTCGGGCCGCCCCCACTGCGACTTCGGGCGCGTGGTGCGATCGTCAGCCGATCATGCTCGAGTCAGCGTCTCTTCCCGGGTGCCGGCGAGGTCTCATCGCGCTCGGGCGGCTCACGCCGGGCGACCGGAACGCCGTGCTCGGCGTGTTCCGGGGGCTCTCCGAGCGGTCCCGACGGCTCCGCTACCACGGGCCGAAGCCGCGCCTGGCCGAGAGCGAGCTCGACGATCTCGTGGATGTCGGCTGCTGCGGGCGGGAAGCCGTCGTCGCCGTCGACCTCCGCTCGGGAGACGTCGTGGGCATCGCACGCTCCGTGCGGGATCCGGACGATCCACGCAGCGCCGAGGTCGCGTTCGAGGTGGTCGACCACTGCCAGGGAGGCGGCGTCGGGCGCCGGTTGCTCGTCGAGCTCCGGTCCCTGGCCGCGCGAGAGGGCATCGAGCGATTCACGGCCGTCGTGGCCGCGGGCAACGAGCCCGCGCTCGCGCTCCTGCGGCGGGCCGGACGGATCTCGGGCTCGACATACGCGGACGGCGCGTACCAGCTCGTGGTCGAGCTCGACCCGCTGGCGGAAGCCGTGTAGCGTCGCGCGGGCATCTATGGTGCCCCGCTCGACGACGTTCCACCGACGAGCGCCGATCGTCGCCGGAGCAAGGACCGTCACATGAGGATTGTCGCCGGCTCGCGGAAGGGCCATCGCATCGACGCGCCGAAGGGCGTCGTCACCCGCCCGACCGGCGATCGCGTCCGCGAGGCCGCGTTCGGGCTCGTCGGGCCGCTCGATGGGGCCAGCGTCCTCGACGTCTTCGCCGGCTCGGGGGCGATGGGGCTCGAGGCACTCTCCCGTGGCGCGTCCGGCTGCGTCTTCGTCGAGCGTGAGCGTGACGCGTGCCGTGTCATCGAGCGGAATCTCGAGAAGCTGCGACTGACAGGCGCGGTCGTCCTCTGCCAGGACGCCGGACGTGCGCTCCGCGAGGAGCGGGCGCGCCGGCATCGCTACGACCTCGTCCTCGTCGATGCTCCGTACGAGGACTGGGAGCGGTACGAGGCCCGGTTGGGCGAGCTGCTACCCGAGCTGCTCGCGGACGACGGCCTCGTCGTCGTCGAGACCGCAGCACGCTTCGAGCCGCGACTTCCCCTCGCCCTCGCCATCACGCGGCGCTACGGTTCCGCACGCATCACGGTCTTCTCCAAGCCATGACCAGGTCCGAAACAGACGTTCTTCTCGCGTTCTTCGCGCGAAGCATCCTGCCGCGAGCGGCGTCAGGCTTCGGCGGAGCCCGGCTTTGCCGGGCGGGAGCCGGAGCCGGCGAGGGATGCGAGAAGTGATCACCGCTATCTGTCCCGGCTCGTACGACCCCGTGACGAACGGGCACGTCGACGTCATCCAAAGAGCGGCTTCCATCTTCGACAGAGTCGTCGTCGGCGTCGTCCAGAACCCGCAGCACAAGCAGACGCTCTTCACCGTCGACGAGCGCGTCGCTTTCCTCGAGGGCGCCCTCTCGAAGCTGGACAACGTCGTCGTGGACGTCTTCTCGGAGCTCGTCGTCGACTTCGCGCGCAAGCACGACGCGCAGACGATGGTGAAGGGCCTGCGGGTGATCTCCGACTTCGAGTGGGAGTTCCAGATGAACCA
>JBOHBD010000197.1:0-4343 GCA_050698195.1 Gaiellaceae bacterium | reverse complement strand
CCTCGATCCAACGCCTCTTGCAGGCTCCCCGCGTCGGCCGAACCCGTGACGAGGATGATCGGCAAGCGCGGCCGGCGAGCATGCAGCGCATCGATCAGCTCGAGCCCCGAGATGCTCCCGGGCATGTTGATGTCGGTGAGGACGACCGCGACGTCCTCCTTCTCGAGCACTCGGATCGCCTCCTCACCCGAGGGGGCCGTCAAGACGCGGTGCCCGGCGTTCGCCAGCATCCCAGTTATCAGCTGTCTGACGGCCGGCTCGTCGTCGACGACCAGGACACATTCAGCACGATGGTCTCGCGCGAGATCTGAAGCAGAGCTCACAACCTTTCGATATCGGCGCGAGCCACCAAGGGGTTGAGCGTGCCCGTGCAGTCGCGAGTGACGCTCGAGGAGAGCGCCGAGTTCGTGCAAGCGCCCTCGGACGTGCCGTAGGGCGGCGCGATTTGCAGGACTTTTCGAAGCGGCCGGACCGGGCGCCGTTCTGTCTAACTCCGCTGTCGGCTCCTGGAGATGGCCGGCGCGGCCGGCTCAGCCGGCTTCTCGCCTCAGACCTCGACGTCCTTCCGTCCGATTCCGAGCTGCCGCATTCGCGACAGATTGTCCTCGACGCCTACGGCACCCGACAGTCTCCCGTCCTTGACCCGGAAGATGTAGATCTCGTCGACCTTCTCGAAGCGGCGCCCGGTGGGAGCGACGCCGAGCCATTCGCCCCGATGCGTGCCCGAGCACGTGAAGTGGGCGACCACCTTGTCGCCCTCAGCGACGAGATCGACGATCTCCATGTGGAAGTCCGGGAACGAGCTCCGGAACGGGCTGATCCAGCGACGCGCGATCTCCGCGAACTCGCCCTCAGCCACCGCGTCGAGAGCAGCGGCGTCTCGCCTGTTGACGACCTCGTCCACCAAGCGCCGGACGAGCACTTTGTTCTCTTCGGATCGCAAGATCTTGCCCGTCGCGTCCGCGCTGCTCGCCCTCACTCCGAGGGGAGGTCCGGACGAGCCGGGAGCTGCTGCACGGCCCAACCGTTGCCGTCGGGGTCGCTGAAGAAGAGGAACGAGCCCCAGGGAAACTCCTGCACCTCGCTCACCTCCACCCCGCGCTCGACGAGCTCCGCGCGAGCGGCGTGGATGTCCGAGACCACCATTTGCAGTCCTTTCACGGAGCCCGGCGGCGTGTCGGTGATCCCGACCCCGAGGGCGATCGAGCAGGCCGACCCGGGCGGCGTCAGCTGCACGAAACGGATCTCGTCGCTGATCGCGTGGTCGTGGTCGGCGTTGAAGCCGGCCTTCTCCGTGTAGAAGCGCTTCGCCCGGTCGACGTCCGACACGGGAATGGCCACCAGCTCGAGCTTCCAATCCATCTCGGCTGCACTCTAGTCACGGGCGCTAGAGTCACGGCCGTGGCCAGGATCTCGGCGCACGAGCTCGCCGAGCTCGTACCGTGCCCGCCCGAGCACGTGCGCCGGCTGCTGGATCTGCATCTCCTCGTGCCGGGCGGCGACGGCGCGTTCGCACCGGGTGACGCTCACCTCGTCCGCCTCATGGGGGCGTTCGAGGAGGCGGGAATCTCGCTCGAGGACGTCGCGCGCGGCGTCGCAGCGGGAGAGCTGTCGTTTCCCCCGGGCCTCTACCTCCCCGAGCCCGACGCGATGTCGGCGACCTACGAGGGGCTCGCCGCGGAGCTCGGGCGCTCGCCGCAGCTCCTCCGGCGCCTGAGCGCCGAGCTCGGGCTGCCGCCGGCTGCAGACGACCGCCTCCGCTCGGAGGACGTCGAGATGCTGTCGCTCCTCCTGACGAAGCTCGATCTGGCGGACGACGACGAGCTCTCGCGCTTCGCGCGGCTCTACGGCGGCACCGTGCAGCGACTGGTCGGCTCCGGGATCCAGTTCTTCGACCGCGCGGTTCGGCAGCGCGTCGCGACGTACGAGCTCCCGAACGAGGAGAAGGACCGGCTCGTCTACGAGCGCGCCGCCGGCTTCGTCGAGCTCGTCAGCAGGCTCGTGCCGTGGCTCCAGCGCCGGCACCGCGAGCACACGGTCCTCGAGTACCTCGTCGCCGTGACCGAGAGCTTCATGGAGGAGCGTGGGATCACCGCCCCCCAGCCGAGACAGCCGCCTGCGATCGCGTTCCTGGATCTGACGGGGTACACGTCGCTCGCGGAGGAGCGAGGGGACCAGGCCGCGGCCGAGCTCGCCGCGAACCTTGCTGGGATCGTGCAGGAGGCTGCACAAGTCCACGGCGGCCGGGCGGTCAAGTGGCTCGGTGACGGCGTCATGTTCCACTTCGCGGAGCCCGGCAGAGCGATCCTGAGCGGCCTCGAGCTGATCGAGCAGACGGAGAGGACCTTCTCGGTTCCGGCTCGGGTCGGAATCAACGCCGGTGCGGTCGTCGCCCAGGAAGGCGACTACTTCGGAAGGACGGTCAACATCGCCGCCCGCATCGCCGACTACGCGCGGCCCCACGAGGTGCTCGTGAGCGAGGAGGCACGGCAAGGTGCGAGCCTCGCCGACGTCGAGTTCGAGCTCATCGGCGACGTCACGCTCAAGGGCGTCTCGAGGTCGGTACGGGTCCACAAGGCGACGCGTGCCTAGGCGACGGGCGTGAGGGAGCCGCTGGAGGTCCTCTTCGAGCGAGAGGGCTTGCCGACGGTCGATCTCCCGCAGCAGCTGCACGAGCTCTACGGGGGCTCGATCGGCTTCGACGAGCCACGGCTCTACGCGAACTTCGTGTCCACGATCGACGGCGTCGTCGCGATTCCCGCCATCCCGAGATCGAACGCGCTCGTCGCCGGCTCGAGCGACGCGGACCGCTTCGTGATGGGCCTGCTTCGCGCCTTCGCGGACGTCGTGCTCGTCGGCGCCGGGACGCTCGCGTCGTCTCCGAATGGGACCTGGCTGCCGGAGCGCGTGTTCCCACCCGCCGCCGCCGCGTTCGCCGAGCTCCGGCGCCGGCTGGGGCGCGCCGAGCGACCCGAGGTCGCGATCCTCACCGGCCGCGGCTCGATCGCTCCCACCCACCCGGTGCTCGCCTCGGGCGCGCTCGTGCTGACGAGCGAGCCGGGAGCTGTCCGCCTACAGGGAGACCTGCCCGAGGCCTCGACGGTCGCGATCGTCGGCGAGGAGCCGGAGATCGACCTGCGAAGGGCAGTGGAAGCCCTGCACGAGCGGAGGCATGGCCTGATCCTCTCCGAGGCCGGCCCGCACACGTTCGGCGGGCTCGTCGCGGCGGGCCTCGTCGACGAGCTCTTCCTGACGATCTCGCCGCTCGTGGCAGGCGATCGGGGTCAGCCGACCAGGCTCGGGCTCGCCGAGTCCGTCGACCTCATGCCGCGGGGCGTCAGGGCGCGGCTGCTCGGGCTCCGACGGCACGAGGAGCACCTCTTCCTCCGCTACGAGCTCGACGGGCGGCCCGCCTCGTAGCGGACGACCTCCTGGACTTTCGCGCCGCCCAGCCCCACACTGTCCCTCGGTGCGACGACGCCTCTGGAGCGGTGGCGTGGTACTCGGCGGCATCCTCCTGGCCGCACTCGGAGCCGCCTTCCTCGCCTCGCCCGGCCGGTCGGCGCCGCCGGTATCAGCCCAGCGGACGCTCCCGAGCGGGTTTCCGGGCGGGCCCTACTTCGCGATCGTCTGCGGGTTCAGCCATCGGAACAACGACGACGCGATCGTCTTTTCCGGAAGGCCCGGGAAGTCCCACAACCACACGTACATCGGCAACCGAGCGGTCGACGCGTCGTCGACGCCGAGCTCGCTGCTCGGCGGGGGGACGACGTGCGAGGCGGACGCGGACTCGTCGACCTACTGGTTCCCCACGCTCTTCATAGGCAGCGAGCCGGTTCACCCCCTCACTGCGATCGTCTACTACGTGAAGCGCACGTCGCAGGCGGTCATGCCCCACCCGGCCGGGCTGAAGATGGTGGCGGGCAACGCCGAGGCGCGGAGCCGGCAGCCGAAGGGCATCGTGGCATGGAGCTGCGGCGGGGTCGGGCTGCGACCGCGCTACTACACGATCCGATCGTGCGACCCAGATCAGCTCCTCCAGCTCCAGGTCACCTTCCCGAACTGCTGGAACGGGAGGGCTTTGGACAGCGCCGACCACAAGCGGCACATGGCGTACGCGTCGAGAGGACGATGCCCGGCATCGCACCCGGTCGCGATCCCGACCATCGCTCTCATCGTGCTCTATCCGCCGATGCCCGCCCACGCGCAGGTCTCGTCCGGCCGCCTCGGCGCGCACGCCGACTTCATGAACGGCTGGGACCAGGAGGCGATCGCGAAGCTCGTCGCCGGTTTCAACTGACTCATTGGCGCAAGATCGGGATCCGCGAGCGCGGATCCCGATC